>SLGU01000189.1 GCA_007136525.1 Desulfobacteraceae bacterium
CTTGCCCACGCCATTGACGGGTTTATGGCGCCGAAATCCGACGAGCTCAACCAGGCCATTGCCCTCAAATCCATCGAGATGATTTTTGACTGGCTCCCGCGCGCATACACGGATGGCAGCGACATCATGGCCCGGATGAAAATGCAGCAGGCGGCCATGATGGCCGGCATTCCCCTGGCCAACGGTGGTTCCGGCATGTCCCACGCACTCGGCCATACTATCGGAGGGCTCTTTCATATCCACCACGGCATGATGGTGCTTTTGTTCATCCCCTATGAGCTGCAGGTCTATGCCAAGGTGACCGACCGGCACCTCAAGCTGTGCGACATGCTGGGGGTAAGGGATCAGGCCTCCGACGAAAAGAGCCTTTTTAACCTGATCGACAGGATCCGTGGCCTGATGAAATCATTGAATATGCCCATCGGCTTGAAAGATGCCGGTGTGGCCTTCACCGAGTTGGAAAAAAACATGGATTTCATGCTGAACCAGACACCGACGGACCCGGCTTTTTATTTTGCCTGGTACGACCTGAACCGGGATCAGCTCAAAGAGATTTTTCTGGCCGCTTATGAAGGCGGGATGCTGGACATGAATTCGGATACATGGAGGTAGGCGTTTATGAAAGGCTGTTATGGAAAATACCTGAAAATCGATCTGACAAGCAAGCGGACCGAAGAGATTCCCATCAGTGAATCGGACCAGAACGACTTTATCGGCGGGTCCGCGCTGGCGGCCAGGCTCATTTACCCGTTTGTCAAGCCCGGGTTCGACCCGGCATCGCCTGAAAACCCGCTGGTCTTTGTTGCTGGCCCGTTTACGGGCTCCAACGTGCCCATGGTCAGCCGGTCCGCTGTGTGCGGCATTTCCCCGGCCACCGGTCTCTGGGGAGAGGCCACCACCGGCGGAAAGTTCCCGGTCCGGCTCAAGGCCACCGGCTTTGACGGGATCATGATCACCGGCCGGGCGGATACGCCGGTATATATCGTTGTCAATGACGGTGCCGTTGAGATCAAAGACGCCGCGCATCTCTGGGGAAAAGACATTTATGAAACCCAGGCGGCGATCAAAGAGGCGCATGATGCCAAGGTTTCCGTGGCCTGCATCGGGGCTGCCGGTGAAAAACGGATTCACTTTGCCACCATCATGAATGACGAGGGACGGGCTGCGGGCCGGTGCGGCATGGGTGCGCTGATGGGGCTGAAAAACCTCAAGGCATTGGTGGTTTCCGGAAATCAAAAAGCCCGGATCGCGAGCCCTGTGCAGCTGAAGGAATTGATCGCCGAAGCGCGCGAATGCATCAGCAGCCATCCCAATACCAACGCATACAGGCTTTATGGCACCAATTTCTACATGGATTTGGGTATGCGCCTCGGCGACGCACCGGCAAAATACTTTACCAAAAGCGTTTTTCCGGCCGCGAAACTTCATGGCCCGGCCTTTCGGACCCGCTACCGGATGAACCACGTCGCCTGCATGGGATGCCCCATCGGATGCGGGCGGGTCATTAAAAACCCGAGCGACGATATCAAGCAGGTGGATGGGCCGGAATACGAGACGGTCGCGGCCTTTGGCCCGCTTTGCATGAATTTCGACATCGATTCGGTGGTGCGGGCCAACCATTTGTGCAACAGGCATGGCTTGGACACCATTTCTGCAGGCGTTACCATTGCTTTTGCCATGTACCTGTTTGAAAAAGGTGTTTTGACCCGTGAAATGGCCGGCATGGACATTAACTGGGGCGACGGCGGCGCAGTGCTTGCCCTTGTTGATCTGATGATCCGCCAGGAGGGGATCGGCACGCTTCTGAGCCGGGGCGTCAGGCAAATGGCTGTGGAACTTGGCGTTGATCCTGAAGAGGCGGCCCATGTCAAGGGCCTTGAAATTCCCATGCATGATCCAAGGGCGTACCACGGGTCTGCATTGACCTACGCGGTGGGACCGCGGGGCGCCTGCCACTTGAAGGGGAGTTTCTACAGCCTGGATGCGCCCGGCACCGAGGTCGGCATCGATGTGGGCATCACGTTTACGGACAAGAACGACCCGGCGCAAAAAGGTGCGCTTTCAGCGAAAGTGTTGTGGTTTTGCGAACTCTACAACAGTCTGCCGCTGTGCCAGTTTTCCCCCATGCCCGCTGCAATGATCGCAAAGGCCCTGTTTTTGATCACGGATAGAAAAACCAAGCCCATGGACCTGCTGACAATCGGTGAGCGCTCCTTGAACCTCAAACGGGCGATCAACAATATTCTGGGCGTCACCCGCGCGGATGACAAACTGCCGGGGATTGCTCGCCGCCCCTTGCAGGAAGGCGCCACTGCCGGCATAGTGCCGGACATGGACCTGATGCTCAGGGAATTTTATGAGGCGTGCCAATGGGAATGGGAGACCGGCAAGCCGTCTGAGTCCCGGTTGAAAGAAACAGGCCTCGGGTGGGTGGCCCAAGACCTGTATGGGAAATAAGACGAATGAAAGAAAATCTATGGGGCAGGCTACCAGGATCAATGCGATACAGGAAAAGAGGCCCCGGCCGGCAGGGCCTCAATTTCCTGCCCACTGATCCGGCCGACAGTTCCGGGGCCGATTAATCAAACGGCGTGAATTTGTCTTTACCGTTTTTGCATACGGGACACTTATCCGGCGCCTCCCCTTCCAGGGTGTAGCCACAGACCTCGCATACCTGTATTGTATCCAGGTTCACATCACTGCCCCCGGCTACCGCTTCTTTGGCCTTTTGGAATAGCGCCAGATGCTGTTTTTCAGTCTGGTAAGACCAGTCAAAACTCCTGTAAGCGCTGTTTTCACCCTGGTATTTTGCGACTTCCATGTAAACGGGATACATCTCATCTATTTCGAATTGCTCGCCTGCGATGGCAAGTCCCAGGTTTTTAAGCGTATCTCCAGGCCCGAAAGCGCCCATGGAATTTGCCACAAATCCGCCGTCCAGGTGTTTTAATTCGCGGTAATGATCACCGGCATGGATAAACTCGGCATGTGCTACGGCAATAAAAAGGCGGGCCACGTTAGGGAATTTTTCCTTCTCCGCCTGTACGGCGAAATGGCGATACCGCATATTGGCCATGCTTTCTCCACCGAATGCATTGATCATGTGCTGTTCCGTTATCTGTTTCATGGGTAACGCACTCCTTTCTGCTTCAATTTTAATTTTGACGGCTTCATAAAAGTCCAATATCTGCGTTGCGAGCAATCTTTGAAGAATTTCACGTACACATAAGTACTATCAATTCTTCAAAAATTGCTCGCGCCTGGATCTTGAACTTTTTTCTTTGCCGTCCCAAAGTGACTTTTTACGGCACCATCTGAAGACCGACTTTTTCCTATGTGCTCCCGTTACGAGCGTGTCACTTTTGTCTTATGGCTGTTAGCCGACACCTTGCCGGGAACCTAAATGTAAAACGGTTTTTGCCGACTTTCAAATTCTGGAAAGGATTTGATCGGTTAGCCGATTGATTTTATTGCTTTTCAATCTCTAATAATGTATTTTGGTTATTCAAACCGGCAGGGAGGCGATAATGGATACGCGCCGCCACCCCGGGGGTCTGAAGGGGTGGTTGGCAAAAACCAGCAATGAGAGCAGTGAAGTATACAAACTGGACAGGAGCATGACATGATGAAAAAGAGAGCAGGCATATGTGCGTTTTTTGTATTGTTGATTCTGGCTGCAAACCCTTTCCCTGTCATTGCTGGAGAAGTGACCGAGCATCCCTTGATTCGTCCTTTTCCCGGCTCGGTTTTCGACGAGAGGCGCTCTGATTACAATCAATTCGGGGAGTATGACTTTCGGGTGGGTGTCC
>SLGU01000274.1 GCA_007136525.1 Desulfobacteraceae bacterium
GGCTGTGGCAGCGCATGGCGCCGATCCGGACGCAGATGCCGTCTATGGGTATTGGCGGCGTGTTTTCAAGGATTTTGTTGGTTTCCGCAAAGCCCTTCCATTCCTCTTTTGTGCGCCCGTCTTCCATGCCGGCGTCGATCCAGGGCAGGAGGTTTCCGGCCAAAGGCGCGCCGAAATTTTCTGTCTCAAATTCACTGGACGTCATGGTCGCCAGTACATGGCGATCCAGGTCGAGAATGGGGGCGTCCGGGTCGGAAAGCAATCCCGCCGAACGATCGCCGATCCTCTTCATCTGGGCCACGAGCTCCCGCATGTTTTTTGCACCGGCGCCTGATGCGGCCTGGTATGTCATGGACGTCATCCACTCGATATACCCCTGTTTGAAAAGCACTCCAATCGCCATGAGCATCAGGCTGACCGTGCAGTTGCCGCCGATGAATTTTTTGATCCCGGCATTGATTGCCTTGTCGATCACGTGCCGGTTAACGGGGTCTAAGACGATGACGCTGTCATCATTCATGCGCAATGCGGAGGCGGCATCGATCCAGTAGCCGTTCCAGCCGGATGCTTTGAGAGACGGATGCATTTTCTGCGTGTATCCGCTTCCCTGGCAGGTTACAATGATGTCCATGCCGGAAAGAAAATCAAGGTCATGCGCATCTGCCACGGGCGGCAGGGATTGGCCCGGGGCGCCGCCGATATCCGGGGCTTTTGCGCCGGCCTGGGATGTGGATGCGAAAAAAGGTTCAAACCCGTTGAAATCCTTTTCAGCCTTCATACGCTCCATCAACACGGACCCGACCATTCCCCTGTACCCCACAAACGCGACTTTTAGCATTGGAAAACCTCATTGGCGAAATTGTTAATAATGATAATGTTTACAAAAGCCGTCTGATCGTAACTTTCAAAAACCTGTTGGAACATTCGAAATCGCAATCGGTATCGCAATCGAATGAAATAATATAGGCTGCGCGGGTATCGTTAGCAGAATGACACCGCGGTCTATGGATTTTATAAAATCGATGTCGATCCCGATTTCGATTTCGATTTCGATGAAACCCGGCATGTTGCTTCCCGCGGAAATATTGCGCAGCGGGATCAACAACTTTTTGCGTACCCATCTTTTTTGTATGGACTTATACCGTTAGTGTTCGGTATGCTTAACGGTATTATATCCATGTATTTTTGAAAACCGTCAATACCTGATCATCAGGCCAATATATCATGCCCATATACGAATACAAGGCCTTTAACGTCAAGGGAAAAACCGTAACCGACATCATCGATGCGGATTCGGCCGCCAGTGCCCGCCAGAAGCTGCGGGCGGCCAGGATTTACCCGGTATCCATCAGCGAAGTGGATGATGCGTCACCCAAAAAAGGCCGGTTCTCGCTAAATGTTTCTTCATTGTCATCCAAGGTCGGCAAGGCTGAAATGGCAATGGTCACCCGTCAGCTGTCAACCCTCATGGGTGCGGGATTTCCGCTTGTTTCAGCCCTGCAGACCCTTGTCCCCCAGACACGTTCCAGCTATTTAAAACAGGTACTTTCACAAATCAAGGATTCTATCGAAGGTGGCAGCACATTTGCCGATGCGCTTTCCCAGTATCCGAACCTTTTTTCCGATATTTATGTGAACATGGTCAAATCCGGGGAATCTTCGGGGACCCTGGAAATCGTTCTGAACCGGCTGGCCGAGATCAGCGAACGTCAACAGGCGCTCAGCCATAAAATAAAGTCCGCAATGGCCTATCCCATATTGATGTTTTTCGTTGGCACGGCCATCCTGTTTTTTCTGCTGACCTATATCGTGCCGACCATTACCGCCATGTTCGATGACATGGAACAGGTACTCCCCCTTCCTACCATTATTCTCATCGGGATCAGCGAATACCTGAAAACATACTGGTGGGCATTGTTAATCGCCATCGTAGCACTCATTTTCGGGATTCGAAAATTTGTGCGCACGGAAACCGGCGGCTACATGTACGACCGGTTCATCCTGACCGTCCCTATTGTCGGGCCGCTGAAGCAGAAGCTGGCGGTGGGCCGTTTTGCCAGAACCATGGGGTCTTTGCTGGAAAACGGCGTCTCCCTGATGGCGGCCCTGGAAGTTGTAAAAAATATTGTAGGCAACCGCCTGATCGCCGATGCCGTCGACTCGGCGGCGGTTTCTGTCGAAAAGGGTGGCAGCCTGTCGAAGGCATTGGGTGAATCCAGCCTTTTCCCGCACATTACGATTCAAATGATCCAGGTGGGGGAAAACAGCGGCGAGTTGGAATCCATGCTGGGAAAAATTGCCGATATCTATGAAAACGAGGTTGAAGCAACGGTGTCGGGAATGACCGCACTGCTTGAACCCCTCATTATCCTCTTTATGGCGGTGGTTGTCGGGTTCATCGTCCTTGCCATCATCCTGCCGATTTTCGAGATGAATATGCTGGTCGGATAACCCGCCGATGCGCCTGGTTCATCAGAATGAATAATTGAGCCCCAGCGCTGCACCGTCTTTATCGGGCTGAATGAAAAACGACAGGCCCGATGTTCCGGCACCCTGAAAATCCCGGTTGAGGCGGAAGACAAAATCGTCGTACGCCCGGGCATTGTATTTATGGGCGGCACCGATGGACCCATAAATGCTGCCGCTGTAAAAACCAAGGGCTGTTAAGGCGGCAATGGAACCGAGCACATTTAAATCATTGTCAAAACAGTCATAGGCGGCGCCGGCCCCGGCGCCGACAAATACAAATGAGATAAATGCGTCCTGGTACCGGCGGTTGTACAGGTACCCACCCCCCGGTATGATCGAAAAGATCCCCGCAGCCAGGGGGCTTTTGGATGGAAGGGTTTTCAGGTCTTCAAGCCGCTGCAGAAGATCGTCGATCCTGTACCGGTGCCGGTTGGCATCACTGACGGCAGCAAATGCCCGGGCGGACGCAGCATGGTCGCGCCTCTCCAGATACACCCACCCCATGTGATACATCGCCTTGTCCCGTACATCCGTACCATACACCTCGCTGTTGCTCAGGACCCTCAACCGGTACAGTGCTGCATTGTGGTCATTTAAACGGGCGTCACTTCGGGCTGCCATAAACGCTGCATCAATGCCATGATCCGAGTCGCCGTGATCCCTGATGACCCGGTCAAAATATTGGCCGGCCATTCCGTAACGACCTGTATTGTAATAGGCCATGCCGGTCTTGAAGGTGGCTTGGGCCACGCGGCCGTCAAGGGGATAAAAAAAGATGAAACGTTTGAATTCAATAATAGCAGTGTCGTAATCGCCCTGTTCCAAGGCGTAATCCGCAAACAACAATATGCGGTTTGAATCCGGCGCGTCATCTTCCGATGCCGATGCCAGCACGCATGCAAAAGGCATATGGATGCATGCAAAGATGCTCCATAATATGAATCCCCGGATGATCCTGTTTGGTATCATCAAAGCCATCGTGTCATCGTTTTCAGGTTTGCGTCACCCGGAGCACCTCCTCGATGGTCGTGATCCCCTGAAGGACTTTACTGATACCATCCTCGTAAAGGGTCGTCATCCCGGATGCAACGGCTTCCCGCTTGAGCTGGTGGGAATCGAAGGTTTTGAGCACCATGCTCTGGAGCTTTTCATTCAATACGAGGATTTCATATATCCCCACCCGGCCCCGGTACCCGCTTTGAAAGCATTTATCGCAGCTTTTTGCGCGGTAAAATACGGTATCCTTCAGGTCTTCCAGTACAAGGCCGAGGCGTTCCAGTGACTCCGGCTCAGGAACGTACGGTTCTTTGCAATGATGGCACAGCACCCGGATGAGCCTTTGGGCCACTACTGCCAGGACAGACGAAGAAATCAGAAATGGCTCTATCCCGAGGTCGACCAGCCTTGTAATGGCGCTCGAGGAGTCGTTGGTATGGAGCGTTGAAAAAACCAGGTGGCCGGTCAATGCCGATTGAACACCGATTTCAGCCGTTTCGAGGTCGCGCATTTCACCGATGAGAATCACGTCGGGGTCCTGCCGTACGATGGACCGGAGGCCCCTTGCAAAGGTCAGGTTGATCTTCGGGTTCACCTGAATCTGGTTGACCCCTTTGAGTTGGTATTCAACAGGGTCTTCAATGGTTATAATATTGATATCAGTGGAATTGATGGTTGACAAAATGGCATACAGCGTCGTGGTTTTGCCGCTTCCAGTCGGTCCGGTCACCAGGATGATGCCGTGGGAGGATTTAATCAACGATTGCAGCAGTTCGAGCTTTTCCTGCACCATGCCCAGCTCGGACAGCCGGAATATGGACCCGGACTTGTTCAGCAACCTCAGGACAACCCTTTCCCCGTGGGTAATCGGTATGGTGGAAACCCGGATGTCGATGCTCTGATCCCCGATCTTCACTTCGAACCGCCCATCCTGGGGGAGCCGTTTTTCCGCGATATTCATCTTGGCCATGACCTTTATCCGTGAAACCAGGGAAGCCTGCATCCATTTTGGCGGCGTGAGCATATCGTAGAGGATGCCGTCAACGCGGTATCGAATCTTGAAGCTGTATTGCTCGGGCTCGATATGGATATCGCTGGCGCCCAGTTTGACGGATTGGGATATGACATGGTTGACCAGTTTTATGATAGGCGCATCGCTTGTATCGTCAAGAAGGTCGGCAGTCTCCTCGATTTCGCTGAGGATGTCGCCGCCGTTTTCCGTCATGTCGGCCACGAGCTGCTGGGCGGTATCCCGGCTGCTGTCATAGGCCAGGTTGATCAGGGAATAAATGGCCTCACGGGACGCCAGAACCAGCTCAAAATCGTCGATCTCCAGGATTTTTACCAGGTCGTCAACAGGCTGAAACAAGGATGGGTCATGGATCGCAATAACCGTTCGCTCGCCGTTTTCATTGCCGGGAATCAGGCTGAAAAAATCAGGAGCAGGTGTTGTGAAACGAATGGGCACAATGGCATATTTTTTCAGGAACTGGATGGGTATCTTTCTGGCGAACTGCGTGTCGAGTCCTTCTGCCGGCAGGTTTTTTACTATGGGGATATCGTAGAGCCCTGAAAACACTTTCAGTAGCTGGGCCTCTGAAATCAGTTTTTTCTTCAACAGCACTTCCGAAAGCGATACGTTCTGCTCCGTCCTGAGACGCTGGGCGTCCTCCAGGGCATCCCTGTCAACCCCGTGCTCATCAACCAGAATGTCGGACAATCGATGGGTGATCATCTTTAATCCTCTTCCGGTATCTGAATTTCTTCCTGTGGTCCCGGAACACCGTAAAGCTTTATGCTGCCTTCGCTTTCCCTTTCGAAGCGCTCAACTTTCCGGTCGTGCAGGGCGATTACTTCCCGGTTGTTTTCAAGGACCTGGGGGGTCAGAAAAATAAACAGGTTGGTTTCATCATTGGCATCGGCCCTGGATTTGAAAAGCCACCCGACAACCGGGATGGACCCCAGGCAGGGAACCCTGTATTCAGTGGAAGAAAAGCCCTGGTCGATAAGTCCGCCAAGGACAACGGTGTGCTTGTCGTCCACCTCGATGGTGGTCTGTATGGTTCTCTGGAGGGTCGTGGGCTGGAACTGATCGGTGGTTGTTTCCAGCTTGGTGATCTCCTGGTTGATTTCCAGCCGGATTTTCCGATCCTTGTTGATCTGTGGTGTTATCTCCAGCGAGATGCCCACATCCTTGTATTCATAATTGCTGAAGTTGGTTTCCCCGGTTGCAGCCCGCGTCAGGTAGGGTATGTTGCGGCCTACGGTTATCCTTGCGGTTTCGTTGTCCGTGGTAAGCAGTTGGGGCGTCGACAGGATGTGGACATCCCGGTCCTTGTGGTAAGCCTGTATAACGGCGCTGATGGTCGGGAACCGAACGCCGCTGACCTCGATATTTTCACCGAATACGCCCATGGAAAAACCGGGCGGGAGGAGCGCGGCATTGGGAACACCCTGTGGAACAGTGTAGCTATACCCGCGGTCACCGCCCAGGGCCCCGCCGGAAAACCCCCCGCCATATATCCCTTCCCTGCCATCAATGCTTCCTTCACCGCCGGCCATCCATTCGGTACCAAGGCGGAAAGAACGGTCTTTGCTGACCTCCATGATCAGGACTTCGATATACACCATGGGGCGAGATATATCCAATTTTTCAATGACGCTTTTCAAAATATCAAAATCGTCCTTATCCGCCCGGATGATGAGGCTGTTGGTACCGGTATGGGCGGTGATGCTCACCCGTTCCGACACAAGCGGCGCCGTTCTCATGCCGGCTTCCGTATCCGGTTTTCCTCCTTGAGACGGAAGTTCCCGCAATACCGTTGCCAGGTCCTCCGCCTTTGCGTTCTCGAGATAATAGACATGGATGTTTTCCTTGCCCCGGGGGATCTCCCTGTCAATCATGTTTACAAGCTGCCGGATACGAATCACATCCGCTTCGCTGGCCTGGAGAATGATGGAATTGGTCCGCTCCTCGGGAACTGCCGTAATATCAGCCTGGACCGGTCCCCTTCGGCCGGGGGGGGTCTGCTGGTTGAAAACCGAATCGATGATCCGGACAACGTCCTTGCTATCGGCGTATCGAAGGGAGATGGTTGTAATTTCACGGCCGATGCCTTCAACGTCAATGGAATCCAGGATTGTCATCAGCCGTGTGATATTGGAATGAACGTCCGTAATAATGAGCGTATTGGTCGGCCTGTAGGAAAGCACAACGCTGTTTCTGGACACCAGGGGCGCAAAGAGCTGCTTGATCTCTTCCGGATCGGCAAATTTCAGGGGAATGAGCTGGGTTACAATCCGGTCGTTGGGAGATTCATTCTCCTGCCTGAGCAACGTTTCGATATTCATGGTCCGTGCGTGCGGTGAAGGAATAATCTTGGTGACATCGCCGGCATCGACCGTTGAAAACCCATGAACCTCAAGCACCGATTCAAAAACACGATACGCCTCGTCCACGGAAATTTTGGAAGGGGAAATAATTGTAATTTTACCCCTCACCCGCTGATCAACGATGAAATTCGTTCCGGTAAGTTCGCTGATGAATTTGATGAACACGCCGATATCAACATCGTTGAAATCAATGGCAACCCGTCTTTCGGAGACACCTTCGTCTGTGGCGGCAGAATCCTGAGATCCGGGCCTTTCAGCGTCGCCTGCGGTAACCGTCTGCGCAGCGGCAAGGCCGGTTAGCCATACGGTCAGCATGGCCCCGATAAATAAAACCGCCGTCAACCTGTACATGAATTTCAATTCCATCCGCACCGTTATATCCCTCTTGTGTGAACGATTAAACTGAAGCAAGTACTGCCATTCATTGCTTGACGGCTTCGCAAAAAGCCCAATATCTGCGCTCAGCGCCTGGATCTTGAACATTTTTCAAAGCCGTCTGATCACGACTTTCTCCGAGTCCATTCATTGTTTTCATTTCAATCGATACGGTAAGAAATCGTCTGCGGCGCGCCGTCCCGCATAATCTGCAATTCCACGCTTTGCTCCGATTTCAGCCCTTCGTAAAGCTGCATGGCATCCTCTACCGTCCGGATGGGGTTGCCGTTGACACCGGTTATGACGTCTCCGCTGCTGAGCCCCATATCCTCGAAAATAGACCCGCGACGTATGCCGCTGAGCAGGATGCCTTCCGGGTTGCCGTCCTGAAAGTATGGCCGGATGCGAACCTGGCGCATGAGGTTGCCGACATCGGAGAGGGCGTCTTCTATGGTGTCCCGCTCAATGGCGACTTCTCTGCCGGGTTCCGGCATTTCATAGGCAGGTGCGACATCCATGGTTCTTGGTGCAGCCCTGGTAGCACTTGCTGCATCGCCTGTAAGCTCCATTTCAAGGACCTCATCGCGCCCATCAACCGTCAGCACGACCTTTTCCCGCAAAATCAGCTTGATGCCGGCATTCCCAATGCGATCCCCTTCACGGTAGAGATGCTGGGGCTGCTGGCGCCGGGTCGTCTCTTCAATAACCGCATAGGATGAACCCATATCATCTCCGGTAATGGTTCCCCAGAGCTTGAGATTGAGCTTTGTTTTCTCAAGGTCGGCGACATCCGCTTCAGCCACCGGAGACGGTACGGTTTCAGCGGATTTTGTCAGAAACAGATCGCGTTGAACGATCGGTTGATATTCCGCGAAACGAAGCTGTGCGGAAAGGTCAAGGCGGCCTGCAGAAAAATTGTGATCCGGCTCAGACGCCGTCTTTTCACGCGCGGCGGGCAGAATGGATGCTTCCATTTTTGCCGCAACGATCGTGTAGAAAATCCTGACCCCGAAAAAGACAAGGGTTGTTATCAGTAAGATATTCAGGATGCCGAGAAGTCTTTTCACCATTTAACTGTATATCCGAATAAAAATAAGTATCAACGTCTACCTGAAGGCGTACCTGGGGTTTGCCAGTGTTCCCGTAATGCGTATGGGAACCCTGCCCTCCCGCAGGTACTGCCTGGGCAGAAGGGGGCCCATTGTGCGAATGAGCTCCGGATGAACCTGAGCTGTCCCTCTCAGATCGATATGGCTGGCTTCAATCGGCTGCCGAAGGGTAAGGGTACCCCTGCCTGAGGCGGAAAAATGGGACCCTTCCATTTCGATCTGGTTGAAGGTAACGCGATCCTGATCCAGGTCTGCGGTTGTATTGACCCTGGAGAAAGTCAGAGAATCCAGTCCAGGTAGGGTTTCTTCAAAGGTTAGCTGCATTCCGACGATCTCTACGGTTGCAGTGCCTTTTCCGGAAAGCGGTCCTGCATAATCGATATCTCCCCGCATGGTGCCTGATACGCTCCGGGGATGAAGCATGGCGGTCAACTGGACGGACTGAAGATCGATATCGGCAAAATGCGTTCGGGCAGCAAAGGAATGGTTTCCGTCTCCTTTAAGCATTTGGATCGTGCCGGAAAATTGACCGCCTGCGGCGGTGCCGGTGAAGTTGAATGTTGGCTCGGTTGATAAAAGTGACAGGTAGTAGGGCCTGAAAGCAATGCCGTCCACACGCAGAACCGTTTCATCATTGAGCAGGATATAGGCATTGGCAAGGGAAAGACCCGGTGGGAGAGCCGGGCGAACCCTTTCAATATGCAACTCAACCTCCGGGGCAATATCTGAAAATTGATAAATGATGTAATGCTTTACAGTGTCCGAAGGAAACAGCAGATACAGGAACAATACGGTTACACCGGTAAAGTAAAGCGCATATGCAGTGATTTTTTTTATCATAGTCGTTGATGAAAACCGTTTATGAAGCTTCAGCGGACTCCACCCGCATAACAACGCTGATAGGGCCGTCATTTTCACCGGATTTGGTTATGGAAAGCCGGGTGACCAGCACCATGTGCTCCGCGGATTCAACCCGGAACAGATATGACGCCAGATCCTCAAGCGTTATATCCTGGAGCCGCATTTCAACCTGCGATATGGTGAGGCCTGAAAATTCATCGACAGTGGAACTGGGACGCATGTATGTGATGTTTTCTTTAACCCCGCTTGTGCCGGCAATCCGTTCTAAAAAAGTAAACAGCGAAAAATTCTCCGGGCGTTGTGAATACCGTATTTGTGCGGCCTCGACCCGTCCTGCGAGTGTTCGGTACTCGTTGCGAAGGGCCTGCATTTCAGACGCGACAACCCGTTTCGAGGCAAGCTCGGATGCCAGGCTGTTTTTTCTTTCAAAAACCGGGGCAACGGCAAGGTTGTAAAAGGCAAAAACAACGATAAATATCGCTGCGCCTCCGATAAAAAGCCGTTCACGGCGGTTAAGGTTGAGGTTCACTGCATAATCTCCAGTTCAATCAAGGCTATATGCCCGCAAGATCGGCACGGATCCTGAATCGGACGCGATTGATGGTGTTGTCCATGTTTGCGGAGCTGATGATGATTCTTCTAAAGAGATCGATTTTTTCAAGGTTCCCCTTGACTTCATCCACGGCGTGAAACGTTGCGATTGTACCGGAAATGGTTACATGGTCCTCGCTTCTGACCATGTTGGTTATCAGTACGTCGATGTCATGGGGTATAGCCCTGCTGATTTCGTTTAACAGGTCAATATTCGGGATATTTCCATGACTCCCGGACACGGTGCTTCTCTGGCGGATCTGGTCGATCTCGGCCCGCATCTGCTGCAACGGGTCGACAATTCGCGTATCATCGGGAAATGTGGACCGGAAAATATTGACTATTTCACTGTCCAGCGTTCTGACCTGGCTCTCCAGGGAACGGACCTGAAAAATGGCATTGGCCATGATCATTACAAAAACAAAAACGAAAAGCATCCCGGTCGTTATGAGTTCCGTTTTGTTTTCATGCCAGTATTTCTGAATAAAATAACGGCTCCGGCTGAAATCAAAGGGCGTGATCCGACCTGTTTCAATCGCTGTAAGCCCCAACGCAGCATTATAGAGCCGGGCATCGAAGGACTCATCATCCACAGGTCCGGAAAGCATTTTCAGATTGGCATCCCGGAGCATGTCGATGGTGCTGACATCCGTGTCAAATTCGTCTTTCAGAGAGGCAACAATGTCACCCATGTCCCTGTCGGAAACTTCCCCGGTAATTTTCGATGACACGCAGGAAACCATTATCTGGTCAAATTGGCAATCAAAATCGTAAATGCTTTCAAAAGCAGCGAGTACCCTGATCAATTCCTTTTTCAGGTGTCCGCGCCGATGGTCCGAGGGAGATTTCGGAAGCCGAAAGGTTCTGACCAGGTGCAATTTTCCGGAAAGAACGATACAGGCGGTCGCGCAGCTGTCATCAATGCTGACAAATAAAATGTTTTCGCTTTTCTGCAGGCCGAGCCTGGCCATGCACAGGGCTTCGGCAACAGGGCCGACCGATATGAAACCGGGCCTGACGCCCAGGCTTTTTATGGCACCGACGAGCGCTTCGACAGTATCCGTTTTTACCGCGGCGGCAATAACATCCGAATAATCTGATTTGCGCACGATCTCGAAATCAATGACCAGCTCTTCCACCGCGCCGGGAAGGGTCGACTCGAGTTCAAAAGGCAGCGTCTGGGAAATTTTTCTGCGTTCTTTAAAAGGGACTGTGACATTCCGGTATGTCACATCCGAAGGCGATACGGACAGGATGCCGGTTGCCCCGGATATATCCATGTTTTCGGCAATCCTTGAAAGCACCCATAAAAGCGGATTTTCGGTATCCGGAGGCGCCTGGTCCAGCCGCAGGTGGCAGTGTGATTCAATCCTGTTCCCCTTGAGGCTGGAGGATATGAGAAGCGCCGAGACAGCTTCATCCCGAATGTCGATGGTTAAAATATTACCGCTCATAAGTCCTGGTAGCTCCAGCTCAATGCCCTGCAGTAAAATTTGCCCGTATCTTCGTCTTTTTCGCGAACGACGATGACGGTTGCCTGCAGCGTCATATGATCATAACGGGCCCTGCATACAATGCGAAAAAGCTCGCTTTGGGTTGTAATCAGTGCAGGGTTGATTTCGGCGTTTTCAGCGCCCGGAACCGATTTGTACCAATTCGGGTCCGTCAGGTCGTGAATATAGCTGCCATTTGCCATTTCTTCCCGAAAAACGGCGATCTCTTCTGCCAGAAATTCGTACCCTTCCGGGAGAAGGGCCGCAATAACAGGAACCTCGGCAGTGTTAATGTTGATTTTCCCGTCATAGGTGAAACTGTGCGATTCTCCCTCAACAGGCGTCATGCCGTATACTGTCACATAATTGTCAATATCGAAACCGTAAAACATGTCCTGTGTAATATTTTTTACGCGCATCAATTCCTTGATGTGTTTGAAGGGCCCGTTTCTGATGCCGTATGGCGGATCAAGGGAACGATAATAATCGTCTTCCGCGCCCGTCAGACCGGTAATGGCATCATCATCCCCTGAGTCGAGCCAGTCTTTTATAGGGTTGATGATCATATCGGGTGTAAGGTCTCCGCCCGTCTGAAAAAAAGATGATGGGTCCCCGAGTTCCGAGGCGGCAAGAACCAATGAAAAAAACCGTTGCCACAACACGTGCTGCGGGGGGTTGAAATCACGACCTTCAGGGAATGTCACAAGGGCGTTCAATTGCAGTCGGCTTCGCTCATCAGAGATCTCAAGGGTGATGCTGCCGTTTTCAAAGGGCAGCTGCGCGAGGTATTGTTCAATTCGTTCAGGATTCGCCCATTCGTCCTGAACGGAAACATTCAACGTGTCGGTTTTGTCCCTTGCCAGGATGGCTTTGCCAACCTCGACGCCGGAATTGACCATATGCGAAAGAGACACGTGGTTGCGGGTTGTTGCGGCGGAAACCACAGCGCTGCGCATCTGCCGGTTCAATTCAAGGGCCACGGCGACAATAATGACAACAACCGTCAAGGTGATTATCAGGGCAATCCCCTTGTTATTAACGGCGAACATTTTCAATCCTGTTCCTGTAAACCGGAATATCCACACGTGTTTCAAAGGCGTGGGTTCCGTTTTCTCCTTGAATGGATATTTCGATGATGACGGCTCTCGGTGTGGCATACCGAAACTGCTCGGAATCGGAATCCCATGTCTGTTGGGTCTGGCCGTCTTCATCCACATATGTCAGGACAAACGATTCAACATTTTCACAAAGCACGGGATCAACCCGGGAATCATGCAGCTGGTTCGGGTCGATATCGTAGGGAAAAGGCAAATCCGAGCGTCTGATCACCAGCAAATCTTCATTTCGGTCATCGGACCTTTCTGCGTAGTAATTGATCCGGCCGAGACCGGAAATGATATCCGATGAAATCCGGAGATGTTCGGTGGATGCGAAAGACAGCGTTGATGCCGTTTTTCCGCCGACAAATGCTTCCTCCCCATGGAACCGATACGGGTCCGGCGGATCGCCAATACCCGGAACCTGGTATTCAGGGTACTGCTCAACAAATGTTGCCCTGAGATCACTTGACATGCGGCTGAGCGTGTTTTTTGCCATTTCAAAGGCGGCCACGCTATCCTTTATGGCATCGTTTCTTGACAGAACTGCGTTCAGCGAGCTGTATACAATGGTTGCCAGTACGGCAAATATGCTGATGGAAACCAGGACCTCAATCAAGGTAAATCCCGCCTTCCATCGCGGTGATGCGTCAACGTGCGGGATCGGGCGCATTAGAATCATTGGCCTCCCCCCTGCAAATGAAAATACGAATGAACGACGTAACGGCTTTTTTGGGTTTGGGACTCTATGGTCACGGTGGCAGAAAGCATTTCCAGCAAATTGTTTTCTTCGCCTGCAATTTCGACAGGTTCAAGCGACGTTGTCCACTGCAAACCCTGGACGGTATCATCAAAGGTGCCGGATTCGCTTCCCATGTACCGTTGGGGATCGGTTCGGATCTCGGCGATTTTTTTCTGGGCCAGAAAGGGCGCTGTGGTGTAAAATCTCGAAATTTCGTTCATGCCGACAGACTGCCCCTGCAGCCGCAGCACGCTGACGATAACGATGGCGATAATGGAGAGGGCAACGAGGACTTCCAGCAGTGTGAATCCCCGTTGACAAGAATCACCGGGCAAAATTTCAGAAGCGGACATGATCGTCATGAATTCTCACGTGCGGCAAAAAAGCCTCAATAATAAACGATTTTCTGTGGTTTTTCCGGTCTGTCAAATGAATGACGGCCCGGTCCGAATATCCATCCGGATAAAAAGCGACAGCCGCGGCACCGCTTGATATTCTCCGGTCCGGCGGGAAAAGTACGGAATTGATCCGAAAACCGGGTGGCAGTTCAAGCGTTTGTTGCCGGGTGTCGGAAAACACGTTTTCATCGCTCAAGGCATCACCGGGCGCATGGTCGATCCAGAGGCTGTTGCTGTCCAGATCAATATACAACACAAATGGTTGCTGGGTCTGTACGCTTTTCTTTTTCACATCAGCGACGTTCAGAACGATCCACCTGGAAACCGCTCTGGATTCATCCGTAAACAGGAACCCCTCCAATCTCGGTGCCGCGAAAAAGAGCGTAACGGAGATAAGGCTGATGACAGCAATGATTTCGACCAGGGTAAAAGCGGACCTGTTGTTCAGCATATGACCTTGAACCGGTTCATTTTAAAAGTCGGTATTAGCAGGGTATTCTGCGTGATACACAACCGGGCATGCGCTCAGGGGATGCAGCAGGACGGGTCTATACGCCAGATGCGCCGACACAACCGCCTATTCAAGTTCCCAGTTTCTGATATCGGCATTCACCCCTTCACCCC
>SLGU01000246.1 GCA_007136525.1 Desulfobacteraceae bacterium
CTTCGTCGTCGCCCACGGTGAAAAAAGAGATCAGCCCCAGGGTCTCGTATGATTTCCGGATGATCCGGTCGGTGGCCGGGGCGGGGATATTGAACTCTTCCAGCAGTTCCGCCGCATCTTCCGGGCTCATCTGGGCCAGTTCGTGTTCGATTTTGCCACGGATGACCATGCAAAAGGCATCTTCAAAAACGCCGGTGGTGTCGGGGGGCGGGATTTCGTCTTCATCGGCGTTGTTAAACAGGACCAGCACCGGCTTGGCTGAAAGCAGCGCATACCCTTTCAGCTGTTTTGCGCCTACAAGGGCCGGAAAACGCCGGATGGGGTTTTCCTGCTCCAGGGCGGACCGGCACTGAACCAGTATCTCCAGTTCTTCCCGGTCAACGGCCTTGCCTCTTTTGGCGTCCGCCTCAAGACGTTCCATGCGTTTTTCCACGGCTGCGAGGTCCGTGAGGATCAATTCCTGCTCAATGGTTATAAAGTCGGCCGGGGGGTCGGGGGGATCGAAGCCCATGTGGGCGTGGTTCCGGATAACAACGCACAGGGCGTCGACGTCCCGAATGGCCCGGACCCAGCCCAGATCCGCGCTCGCTTCCTTTTTCCCGGGAAGCAGGTATTCCACCTGGGCGTAGATGGTTTTCCGGGGCCGATACATGTCGCTTAACACGTCAATGCGGGCGTCGGGCACGTGGATAGTGCCGATCCGGGTTTCGTTTTTCGCGCCCATACCTGCGAATTCTCGGGTCAGTGCTTCAAAAACAGTGGTTTTTCCGGCGCCTGCCGGGCCGATAATGCCAAGTTTCATTGTTTGGGCAATCCTTTACGTTGCGTTGCTTGACGATGCCGTCGTTGGTTTTGCAGGTCCTGGGGGAGAGAACAGGCGCTGGTTTGATGAACCGGGTGGACGGAGTGGACTTGATGGACTGAGTGGACCCGGTGGACGACGCCCGGTCAGGGTTGAAGGTATATCAGGGCTGAGGAATGGAATATTTTGAAACATTGTTCATCCTTAATGTAAGCATCAACGTATCATAGGTAATTGCCGGAGGCTATGCTGCATCCGGGTTGATGGCGAAAAGCCGGCAGGTGTTGTTCCAGACGGCAGCGGCCAGTTTTTCCGGGTCCGTCTGCCGGATTTCGGCGATCTCCATTAGAACGGAGCGCACAAAGGCCGGCTCGTTGCGGCGACTGGTCCGCTTGTCCGGTTCCGGCGTCAGGTAGGGGGCGTCGGTTTCCACGAGGATGCGTTCTTCCGGGAGTGTTTCCACCAGCCGGCGCAGGGCGGCGCCGCGTTTTCTATTGGTGACGATGCCGGTCACACCGATATGCAGCCCCAGGCCGAGGTATTTTTCCATTTCCGCCCCGGTGCCGGAAAAGCAGTGGACCACCCCTTTCTGCCCCTTTTTCATGCGGGTGGAGAGCAGTTCGTAAAAACGGCCGTTGCTGTCGCGCTCATGAAAAATCAGGGGCAGGTTCAGCTCGCCTGCGATTTCGACCTGGCGGACAAAACAGTCCTCCTGGTTTTCCCGGGGAGAAAACATCCGGTTGAAGTCCAGGCCGCATTCCCCCCAGGCCTTCACATAAGGAGACGCCGCCAGGCGGCGCAGGTTTTTGAGGACGTCTTTGCCGCAGTGTCTGGCATCATGGGGGTGAATGCCCACCGACACAAAGCAGTTTTTAAATGATGAAGCGATGTCGATCGCCTGGCCCGAAGTTTTCTCCGTGATGCCGACTATCATGATTTTTTTTACGCCGGCCCGGGCCGCGCGGCTTATCACCGCTTCCAGGTCGCCGTTGTATGACGTGTCATTGAGGTGACAGTGGCTGTCAAATATTTTCATGTAATATCTCTGTTGGTTGGTTGGCTGTGGCGCAAAAACGCTTTAATGCATAGCCCTTCGGGGCACGCGATCGCGCCGGAGAGGAGCGCAAGAACCTGCCTCCGGGAGACCGTGCCATATTCCGCCCCTCATTTACCACCCGATGAACATCCAATCAAGCAAATAGATCAGGAATGACCGGGATAACTGCAAATGATCGGCGGATGTGCCTTCCAGCGACAACCCCCAGGGGACAGGCTTACAGGTGATGCAGCAGGGGCCCGTGTCCGTGGCCGATCTTCCGGTCTTTTGCAGTGGATATGAGCCGGTGGGTCAGGCGTACCGCCTTGACAAAGGCATCGGCGGGCGTGTTTTTTTTCGCCATGAACGCCGCCATGGCAGACGAAAACGTACACCCTGTGCCGTGGGTGTTTTGCGTGTCGATATAGGGGCTGGTTTCGGTCACCTGTCTGATCGTACCGGAATCCCTGAAAAGCAGAATGTCGGTCACCGTGCCGCCCGGGTCGGGCCGGTGCCCGCCTTTAAGGGCGATCCCCGATAGATTCTGAAACAGCTCCATTACAGCCATGCCGGCCTTGATGGGATCATCCGCCGGCTTGCCGTAAAGCACTTCCAGTTCATAGAGGTTCGGGGTGACATAATCCGACTCGGGCAGGATGATCTCGATCAGGGCCGAAACCGCATCCCTGTCCACCAGAAGGCCGCCGGAAGTTGCTACCATTACGGGATCGCAGATCACGGGTGTTTTTTTAAGGAAAGGCGCGACCGCCAGGCATATGTCCCGTCCGGGAAGCATGCCGAGCTTCACAACGTCGATCCGGATGTCTGAAAATACGCTGTTCAGCTGGGCTCTGACAAAATCGGCGGAAACCGGGATGGCCGCATCGACGGCAAGGGTGTTCTGCGCGGTAAGGCCCGCAATGGCCGCTGCCCCGTAAACACCGGCCGCCATAAACGTTTTCAGGTCTGCCTGGATGCCCGCCCCGCCCGACGGGTCGGACCCGGCGATGGACAGGACGGTGGGGATTTCAATGGGTTTGCTCATGGGGTTCCTTGATTCCGGCCTCACTTTTCCAGCGGTTTTACAAATTCATAAAGAGAGGGGTGGGTGCAGACTTCGTAGTAATTGCGACCGGTCGAGCGCTTAACGGTGAAATCCAAGGGTGATATCAGGGGGATGTCCGCTTCGCGCACGATGATCCGCTGGTAGCCGCCGGACACAGTGGGGAATTTCCCCGTATAGATGACCACCGGCGCTTCCTGGAGTTCCGGAATATGGGCTTCTATCCGTTTGAGATAGATTTCATCGAACAGCTTCTCAAACCCGGCCATGGAGAGTTCGATTCCCATCACATTGTACCGGATGAGCGGGGAAGGCAGAAATTCAGCCCCGGGCATGTCGGTGGTGTCAAGCTCGTACACGTAGAGATTGAAAGGCGGGGGCGATTTAATGAGCCGGCGCTGCAGCGCGTGGTCGGACTCAGAGAGCGTGTCCGCTTCGTTTATCGCCGGCGATATCATGATCTGGTTGTTCCCGTCGTAAAAAAACGTGGGGGATGACGGCGAAAAGCTGATGCCGATACCCAGATCGAGGCGGGGCAGATTCTTTTTCCGGTTCTTGTGGTTCAGCCGTTTGACCACGAGGAGTATATTTGCAGCCAGTCCGCATGCGCGGGCCACGCCGTACCAGCGTTCGGGATCGCCTTCATGCTCGAAAACGGAAAGAATCACCGCGTCCCCTTCGATAAAGACTTTTTCGGCGCCGAATACCGAAATCAGGCTGTTGATGGGTTCGAAAAAATTCAGGCTGAAGTTGGATGCCGGGTTCAGCCCCTTCTGCTTCATTTCCTCGATGATCCCCGTGGATCCGCGCACATCCGCCTTGATGACCACGTGGTTGATCACGGGTTTTTTCCGGGTCATCTGCTCCCTGTTGAGGATAAATTCGTAGAGGGTATGATTGTCGC
>SLGU01000231.1 GCA_007136525.1 Desulfobacteraceae bacterium
AGACCGGCCGGACACTTTCCGCATCGCTCATGTAGAAGCCGGTGGAATATCCCCGGTAGTTGACGCTTTCCAGTTCCCTGCGCCAGTCTTCATCGACACGGTAGTTCACAGGATTGTCATAATAGGCATCAATGGCAAGGCGGTAGGTTTTGACTGTTGACGCAAGGTAGTTCAGCCCTTTCATCCGCCCCTCTATTTTCAGGGATGCGATCCCCGCTTCGATCATCGCAGGTATATGATCGATCATGCACAGGTCGCGTGCGTTAAAAAAATAGGAGCCGCGATCATCTTCAGAAACGGGGATGTATTCTCCCGGCCGGTTTTCTTCAACCAGAAAATAGCGCCATCGGCAGGCATGGGCGCACAGCCCCCTGTTTCCATCCCTGCCCGCCAGGTAATGGCTCAACAGGCACCTGCCCGAGTAAGCAACGCACATGGCGCCGTGGACAAATGCCTCGATTTCTATGGGTACCGATGTTGCGATCTCCTTGATTTCCAACAGGGAAAGCTCCCTTGCCGCGTTGATGCGGCTGGCACCTTGCGCCGCCCAGAACTGTGCGGAAAGCAGGCTGGTGGTGTTCGCCTGGGTACTCACGTGGATGGCGATATCGCTGCCCAAAACTTCTCCGGCCGCCATGAAAACTCCCGGGTCCGCAACAATGACGGCATCCGCGCCGGCTTTCCCGATCTTCTCCAGGTGTCCTTTTATTTGATCCCGCTCATTGTTTCTTGCAAAGACGTTGCACGCCACATATACCCGAACGCCTTGAGCGTGGGCGTAGGACACGGCATCGGCAATTTCCGCGGCTGTGAAATTGCCGGAGTGGTTCCTCAGGCTGAAATTCTTGCCGCCCAAATAAACCGCGTCCGCACCAAAATGGATGGCGGCCTCGAGTTTTTCGAAATTGCCCGCCGGCGCCAGCAGTTCGATTTTCCTGTTCCCCATGGGATTACCCCTTTTTTAGAGACTGTTTCAAAACCTCAGAGCAGCCCCTGGCGGTTGGAAATTTTTCGCCTTTGCAAGTGACATCGGTCATCCCCGGAGGGGATACATAATATAGCCGGTGGTTTCAACCACCGGTTAATTGACCCCAAAAAAAACCGGAGTCCTGAAGGGACGACATATAATGGGTATCGTCCCTTCAGGACTCTGGGTTTTAAATGCCCATGCCCATACCGGTGGTTGAAACCACCGGCTATACGCTCATACCCCTCCGGGGTGTTAACTGTCCAAACGCTGGGCTGATCTGAGGCTTGGAAACAGCTTCTAACAAAAAAAGAATACAAAAAACCCGCTGCCGGGGTCAATATGAAAAAATCCGGCAACGGGTTGAATGCGCATACCTGCTGAATGTGAGCGCCTATCGCTTCCCGCTTCAGTGCGCTTTTTCCGGGAAAGGAATATGGGCTCGTGGCTGCACGTTAACTACTCGGCAAAAAACCCTTCGAATTTGACGTTGAGATTAACGTTGATGTTCAATCCCTGATTGGATACGGCATTGAAAAGCTGTGTCAGCACCGTTTGCAAGGCATAGTCGGACAGCCGGGTGCCGGCCGTGGTTTTGGGCATTCTGCCCTGTTTTGCCGCAGCGGCAGGTGCCATACGCCGGTTTCGCGTATATCCCGTACGGGTCGGTGTCTGTTTCAACCGGGAGGATTTCACATATTTTCTCAGTTCTGGATTTTTTTCAAGGGCTTCTTCCAGGGTAAACCGGTTTTTGCCGGTTTTTCTCGTAAGGTCATACATCTGCGGCGGTTCGAGCTCGAAAATTTCCGTCACCAGGTTGTAAGTATACCCACGAGGTGTTTTTTTCTTCTGGATAAAAAATCCAAGATCGCATTTTTCACTGTTGCTCAATTTTGCCAGAATACTGGCGATGTCCTGGATTTTCATCGTTTTTCCGGAAAGTTCGGACACCTTTTGTGTGATTTCCGGACTCCGGAGATCCTTGTTGAAGCGCAACGCGTCTATGATGTATTCACTGTTTGTCTTTTTTCTGTTTTCCATTTGATTGCTCCTTACATCAATAATTTTATAATAAACAATACATTAATTTTTCAAGCAAGCGCCGAAAGGCTGTGATGTAAGAATGCCTCTTAATAAAACTAATGTATTACTTGATTCTAAAAATATTCATTTTTTTTTGTTTGTCAAATGCCGTCGGCATTTTTACTATTTGTTTTTTTTAAATTTTTTTTTTGGCGCCGTAATCAGCGGGCCTCTTTATGAACCGGCGTTGTGCGTTGCTTTTCGAGGCAATGCGTTGTGCCCCTAAAAGCGTGTATTCCGATACGTCACGTGTGTTGCAAGCGCTACGGGTGATGCCTTTAGGGCGCTTATGCCTTGACACTTAAAGGGTTGAAAGGCTATGTAAAGCAGAGACGTCTGTTAAAATGCGCTTTTGGCGATCCTGTTCAATCATTCAATAATGCGACAACGAATCATCCGGAGCGTCCATGATGAATCCATACGAAGAGGTTTTGAAAAAATTTCAGGCTGTTTCAGAAAACCATCATGCCTATGCAAAAGCGGCCAAAGAAAGAACCGGGAAAAAAATACTTGGTTTTTTCTGCTCCTATATGCCGGAGGAGCTGGTGCATGCGGCAGGGGCCATTCCTTTTCGCATTTTCGGCACTGTCGGTGATATAGAGCTTGCTGACTCGCATCTCCAGTCATACTGCTGCTCACTGGTCCGCGGTGGGTTGGAGGATGCGTTGAGAGGCAGGCTCGATTTCCTGGATGGTACACTTTTTCCGCACACATGCGATTCCATTCAGCGGCTTTCAGATATATGGCGACTGAATGCCGGTTTCGGCATCCATATCGACGCCGTTATGCCGGTCAAGTTGGATACCCCCAGCGCCCGCCAGTACATGATCGATGTAATGGCCGGATTCCGCTCAGATCTTGAAAAGGCGCTGAACATTGAAATTACCGACAAAGATATCGCAGGCGCCATAGCCCTTTATAACCGAATTCGGTCCGGCCTTCTGACCCTTTACCGGTTTCGGAGCGAGAAACCGGCTGTTTTTCCAAAGAGCGGCGTTTATCACGCCATGCGGGCCGCAATGGTCATGGACCGGGAAGAACTGGCGAAAGACCTGGACATTCTTCTGGATTCACTTGAAAAGGCGCCTGCCGTTACTTCAGATACCGGGCGAAAGCGGGTCATGCTTTCGGGCGGCATTTGCAGCCATCCGGATATCTATGGCATCATACAGGAAGCGGGAGGGGAGGTCGTGTGGGACGATTTGTGCACGGGTGTGCGATATGCAGCCGGTATGATCGACACATCCGGGGAACCCCTCGCGGCGGTTGCCGATCGTTACATCCGGCGTATCACATGTCCGGCCAAGCACATGTCAAGCACGGCAAGGGGGGAGCACCTGGCGGCGGAGGTCCGGTCACAGAAAATTGACGGTGTGGTTTTTCTGCTGCTGAAATTCTGCGACCCCCACGCCTTTGACTACCCTTATCTCAAGGAATATCTCGATCGGCAGCGCATTCCCTCGATGCTTCTTGAAATCGAGGAGCAGCCGCCGCCCGAGGGGCAGTTGCGAACCCGTTTCGAGACGTTTATCGATATGCTTTAGGTTAAAACAGGCGGCCAAAACAGCAGCATGTATGGCTGCAAGCCAAGGGTGAAAATGAGAGGACGTGGCCATGACCGATAACAGCGGGAAAAAGACAGCGCCTGGAAAAGACGAGCGGAAAATCAAGGCCGTTTCCAGGATGAAGGAAATACTGACCAATTATTACATCGATGCCAAAACCGCCCGGGA
>SLGU01000265.1 GCA_007136525.1 Desulfobacteraceae bacterium
CACAGGAATCCGATAACCCAGAAAAATATGGCGGCTTGTTTCATGATCTCCTCCTTCAGCAGTTTGCCGGGAACAGAGAGTTTTTCAATAAGACTATATTGGCATAAAATTCTGGAACGCAACATCCCAAAGATGATCGCTGGAAAATCATGCTTTTCAGCTAATTGGCAAGGTATACTTGACATGTGATAGCACTGGCACTACCATTGCCCCTTAAAGAAGCATATATTGGACAATCCCAAAATGTGACGTTTGATGATCTGCAAAAGATTTGCCGTCAGCATTTTGAGGCCCGCTCAGCCAATCCCTTGTCGGCTATCATCACAGCTATTGCACGCAACAATGACAGCGCCTTGTTAAGAACTTCCAGTGTAACCGTAGGAACCGCAACAAGAGCCTGTAAGCAGGAGTCAACGTCACAGCCCAATGATACTGGTTTTTTTCTTAAAAGACGGATATCGGTCTGTTCGAAAAATACCGGGCCTATAAAAAGGCTGGCCGCATGAACGCCCTTGACAATAACAGGCGCCGCGCCTTCAGTCAGTCCATTGGGGCATTGGCGGATAAAAGGCCCTTTTTGTTCTTTCAAACGGCTGGCAAATTCCCTGCGGCCTTTATTGCACCTGGGTTCCGGATGATCGGCCCCGATGTGAAACCCGGCGCAAACATCTCTGTGGCCGCTTGTGACAAGCACCTCCTGCTCGGGATGGGACAGAAGCAAGGCGCTCAAGGCAGTCACATGGGAGAAGTCTTCGAACATTCTGTATAGCTGTTCGAGGTCTACAATGTCACGGAATCTATACATTTTGTCGATCAAACAGTTTTGCATTTCAACATCCCATACGACTCGTAAATCCGGTATCTAAACCGGTTTTGCCGTAAAACGCTTGATCGTTGTGCCCTGTTATACGGGGCTCATCTGTTTCGTCCAGGCTTTTTCCGCACTATTTCCTGCCTCTCCACGGTATCGGTAGGATATATTTGGGTTACAAGAAAACCAAGATAGTTAATGAACGACCATTAACCGTTCAGTTGTTATGAAAAGCCCAGGAAAGGCCATTGCTTTTTGCTCTGTACATGGCCTCATCGGCCTGAATCAGAAGTGTGTCAACGGCAATTTCTTGATTTTCGATTGCTATCGAAATGCCGATGCTGACGCCCACTCGGATGATAATGCCATTCAGCGTAAACGGTTCGGCCATTGCTTTTGAAATCCTGGCAGCAACGATTTGGGCCCTATTGGTTCCGGCTTCCGAAATGAATACGGCAAATTCGTCGCCTCCCATGCGGGCCAGACAATCATACTGGCGCAGGCAGCCGGTCAGTCGTCCGGCTGTTTCAACCAGCAGAAGATCACCTGTGTGATGTCCCCACGTATCATTCACCTCCTTGAAGCGATTAAGATCCAGAAACATCATGCTGGACCGCCACCCTTTGCGCCGGGCAAGGTTTAGCAGTCGTTCGGAATCTGTAAGAAAGGAATGGCGGTTTATAATACCTGTCAGACTGTCGTGCCTGCTGAGAAAAACCAGCTTGCTGGTCATACAATGGTGAAAAAAGGCGATTTCGGCAGTTGCAACAGCTGACTGTATCCATACGGCTTCAATATCCAGTGGTGCGCTGGCGTTACCGGGATAGATTTCAAGGACACCGGCCAGGCGATTGTCCGCCGCCATCACCGGATAGGACCAAATGGCTTGTATACCGTTACCAAGAAGGTCATCGAGGTAAAACCGGCATTGATCGTCCGTTTTCACGCACTCAACTATTACCGGTTCGCGCCGGAAGGCGGTCCGGGAAGCGATTTTTCCCTCCGGGGAAATCTTTTCGCCGTCTGTAAGTCGGATAAAGGCCTCGGGAACGTTCACACTTGCGGCGCAGTGGAGTTCTCCGTCTGCTTCATTGTAAAAAACTCCGCTAAAATCAGTCATTTGTCCACTCAATGATTCAAGAATGGCTTTGAGCGTGTCTTCCAGCGAAGCGTTTCGCGCAATTTTTTCCAGGATCCTGGCCCGTGCTTTTTCATAGGCCTCGTTGCGTTTTTGTTCCGTGACATCCCTCGAAATACCCCTGAACCCGGCAGGAAAGCCCTTCTTATCCCGAATCAGGTGTACGGATGTGTCTACAATGCAGATAGAGCCGTCCGTCCGGGTCACCTGGAAGTCAAGTATCTGAACCGGGCGGCCGGTATTGTAGACATTGTTATAGACCTGGAGAACAGCGCCGTGCATATCGGCCGGGGTATAGTCCTTGTAATTCATATTGATCATGATTTCCGGAGCGTACCCGTGGATACGGCACAGGGCCCGGTTGAAGGCGATCAGATCTCCGCGCAGGTTCACCTCGTAATAGCCGTCTGGAAGGTCTTCGATCACTTCCTGCAACGGCGTCTGTTCAAAACTGAAAAATGCAAGGGGTGGCTCTGGTTCGATATACCGAAGTTTCAAATTGCTTTCCTGTTGACAATTACTCATTTGGCCAATTACCCCCTGTATGAATAATCTGCAGACTTCTCAACCTGCCCCAGGCATTCGAAAAACCAAAAAGGCACCACCATTGGCTTTTTATTGCCTTCCGTATCTCCCGGGACCGGGTATTTTGGGCCTGTTCAATCGCTTCATATGCCATTTTGGCCGGATTCATGTGCCTTTTATTGACTATTATTATTTATATTAACTATTTGTTTTTATCTTGTCAAAAGATGGATCACTACTATGATAAGGAAGAATTGACCGTGATGCCGGTTGGTTCGGCTGGACGCGCTGCTTTATAGTGTCTTACGTAGGAAGCTTTTTAAGTGAACCTTTTTGAACGGAACCCGGTTTCTTGATTTGGTGCCGCCCGAAGAGCATGCGGGCATAGGCCGGTATATAAACAGGTTAATGGCGGAAAACAAAGCTTCCAGCTTACTTTCCGCACCCGCCTAAAGAGGGTGCGGAAAGTAAGGTCACCCAAGTGGTCACCCGTCAAAAAATCAACAAAAAAAAGGGTCATGGAAAATCCATAACCCTTTCATTTTATTGGTCGGGGCGAGAGGATTTGAACCTCCGACTCCTTGCACCCCATGCAAGTGCGCTACCAGGCTGCGCTACGCCCCGAAGTCATGCCGGTTTTTGAAAGCAAGCGTATCCTTACCATTAGAAAACCGGACTGTCAAGCTTCATTATTTCCTTACATTTTTCCGGCTTTTTCGAGGGCCTGATCGATATCCGCGATTATATCCTCGGTGTCTTCAAGACCTACTGCAAGCCGGATCAGCCCGTCCTTGATGCCAAGCGCGACCTTTTCTTCCTTGGTGTGCATGTAATAGCTGATGGTGGCCGGATGCGTGATCAGCGACTCGACGCCGCCAAGCGAGGGACCGATGTTCAGGATCTGCAGGTTGCTCAGAAAATTGAGGGCATAGTCGACATCGTCTTTTACCTCGAAGGTGACCACGGAGCCGTAGCCGCGCATCTGCCGCTTGGCAACGTCGTGGTGAGGATGGCTTGGCAGGCCGGGATAATAGACCCGCTTGATGCCGGGGAGTTTCTCGAG
The DNA here is from genome assembly GCA_007136525.1 of Desulfobacteraceae bacterium. Next base: position 3,538 of record SLGU01000265.1, read on the forward strand.
GTGTTCCGCGACCGTCTGGGCGCTCTGGTTAAGCCGCTCCATGCGCAGGGCAAAGGTTTTAAGCCCCCGGATGAGCAGGTATGAGGAGTTGGGGTCGATGACGCCGCCGGTGATCTTGAGGAATTCGCGGATGGGATCGGTCAGCCTTTTCGGCCCTAAAAGAACCCCGGATAGAATGTCATTGTGCCCGGCCAGGTATTTGGTGGCGCTGTGAATGACCAGATCCA
>SLGU01000074.1 GCA_007136525.1 Desulfobacteraceae bacterium
AAGAGCAAAACGATAAAAAAAGTACCAATTAATATACGCTTGCAATTAAAAAACGATGACATGGAAAACCTCCATCACGTGTATTCTGTCTTTTTATTAACACCATGTGGAGGTCGTGCTGAATACGCTTGGCAAGCCCGCTGCCTGATCTTTTCATAAAGATTTTCAGGCCGGTGCTTTTGCGAACCATCCTCTCAAATGGCGTGCCTTTATTAATCGACTTGTGGACGCTCTTGATTGTTATTCATAAGTAGATCTGGGGTTTGGCAATCAGCAGCGAGTTTTGACAACCAAATGTTGCAAGATATGTGCCATAAATTTATCCAAACTTGTTGTTTTTAAATTTTTGACAATATTTCAATTAGTTATATAAATTACAAAAGAACATTTCGGACTGTATGGCCTGTCACTCAAAGGATTTAGGCAATGATCGTGCCATTGTTGCTCGGAATTCTTTAAGGTTCTGTTTTAATATAGATTGAGCAATATCGAGCGTGATGGGTGAAGGTTCCGGCAGGAATGAAGGGATAAAATTAAGTATACAGCCTGTATGCTAATCCATACATACAGTGTAGGTTTTTTTCCTTCCACCCTTTCCCGCGTTATAGGGTTCTATTGAAGGCTTTTCCGCATTCGTGCCTGAAGCGTCCGGCAACCGGCCAAAGCCAATTTAGGTTGACGTAGCAGTCAAGTTTCTGTATTAGAGCCTTATTCCGTCAATGGATGTTGGAGGATGTTGGGAAAATTGAGTTGATGACTGCCGGAGCAGTCGGCCCCCCGCTTTGGAAGCTTTTTACAGGCAGCGCCTAAGGTCTTATTTAATCATTTAAAAGGAGAACAATATGAGAAAAATACTGTTGATGCTGATAGCCATGAGTCTGGCGTTTGCCGGCCCCGCATTTTCAGGCGAAACCATTCGTATCGGCCTGATGTGCCCGCTTACCGGTTCCTGGGCCAGTGAGGGCAGGGACATGCGCCAGATCGTGGAGCTTCTGGCGGGCCAGGTGAACGAGCAGGGCGGATTGCTCGGGAAACAGATTGAAATCATCGTGGCCGACGACGGCGGAGACCCAAGGACCGCGGCCCTGGCGGCCCAAAGGCTGGCGGCAAGAAATATCGTCGGCGTTATCGGTACCTATGGATCATCCATTACGGAAGCCTCCCAGAATATTTATGCAGCCACGAATACCCTCCAGATTGCCAACGGGTCCACATCGGTTCGCCTGACGGAGAAGGGGTTGCCCTATTTCTTCCGCACCTGCCCCCGGGATGACGAGCAGGGGCGCGTGGCGGTTGAAACCATGCTGGAGAAGGGGTACAAGAAGATCGCGATTCTGCACGATTCAACCACCTATGCCAGAGGCCTTGCAGACGAGGCAAGGGGCCTTCTGGCCGGCAAAAACGTGCAGATCGTGTTTTTTGACGCCCTGACACCCGGGGAGCAGGACTATACGACCATACTGACCCAGATTCGCCGAAATGAACCGGATGTGGTTTTTTTCACCGGGTACTATCCGGAGGCCGCCATGCTGCTGCGCCAGAAGATGGAGATGGGCCTTGAAGTTCCATTTATCGGCGGCGACGCCACCAACAATCCCGATCTGGTCAAAATCGCCGGCACCCGTGCGGCAAAAGGCTTCCTCTTTCTCTCCCCGCCGGTTCCCCAGGATTTGCCTTCTCCGGTGGCAAGAGATTTCCTTGCGGCCTACACGAGTCAATACGGCCAGGCGCCCGGATCCATCTGGGCGGTGCTGGCAGGCGACGGTTTCCGGGTGCTTGCAGAAGCAATCAAGGAAACCGGCAGCACAGATACCGATACCCTTGCGGCTTACCTGAAAAATGAACTGCAGGCATTTCCCGGGCTTACCGGAATAATCGATTTTGACGACAAGGGCGATCGTATTGGCGATGTTTACCGGGTTTACGAAGTTGACGATGAGGGAAATTTTGTTTTGCAGATTTAGTGCCGGATAACGGAAAATTCAACCCTGCAATCAGGTTTATTATCATGGGGACGGGAAAAATGCCGTCCCCATGGTCGCCTGAGAAATCGTCCATCATGTTCCGTATGCCGGTCCGGTTATACCCGGTCTTCCCGGCTGCCGGAAGTGAGCGGCCGTGGCATTCAATTAACCCCTGAAAGATCAGGTCTATGGAGCAATTTTTCACACAGCTGACCAACGGGCTGGCTGTGGGTGGCATCTATGCCTTGATTGCGCTCGGCTACACCATGGTATACGGTGTGCTCAAGCTCATCAATTTCGCCCACGGCGACCTTTTCACCATCGGCGCCTACCTCGGGTTGACGCTGCTTGCATCCCTGGCCATCACAGACCATGTGGGGGCGGTTGCCGGGTTGCTGATCCTGGCGGTTATGGTCATGGGGCTGGTCGGGGTCATCGGAATCCTATTGGACAGGGTTGCCTACAAGCCGCTTCGATCATCTCCCCGGCTATCGGCGGTGGTATCGGCACTGGGCGCGTCCATCGTGTTTTCAAACACCATCATGCTTGTCTATGGCCCCGGTAGAAGGGTTTATCCCCAAGGGCTCCTGCCGACGCATGTCTTGTCGGTTTTCGGCCTGCCGGTGCCTGTCATGCGCATCGCCATCCTTGTCGCTTCCCTTGTTCTGATGATCGGTCTTTATTTATTCATCCAGAAAACGCGAACCGGCACGGCCATAAGGGCTGCGGCCATAGACCAGGATGCCGCCCGCCTCATGGGGATCAATGTGGACCGGGTCATCATGCTGGTTTTTTTCATCGGCCCGGCGCTGGGCGGTGCGGCCGGGCTCATGGTGGGGCTTCATTACGGCCAGATTAATTTCACCATGGGCTGGATATACGGGCTCAAAGCATTTACGGCCGCTATTTTAGGCGGCATCGGAAACATTCCCGGGGCCATGGTGGGCGGCCTGCTGCTGGGCGTGATCGAATCAATGGGCGCTGCATACATTTCCAACGCGTGGAAGGATGCCATCGCCTTTTTCGTGCTGATATTGATCCTGATTGTTCGCCCTACCGGATTGCTCGGGGAGCGCGTGGCTGAAAAGATATGAGCGTTAATGGGAAAAATATACGAATCGCCGCCTACGCAGCAGTTGCCGTGAGCTGGCTGGCTGCCCCCCTTTTTTTGGGCAACTACGGTATGGATGTGCTCAATAACATAGCCATTTACGCACTGTTGGGGCTGTCGTTAAATATTATCCTCGGCTACGGCGGCATGTTTCACATGGGGCATGCGGCATTTTTTGCCGTAGGCGCCTACACGACGGCCATCATTAATACGTCATGGGGCGTTCCCGTGCTATGGCTGCTGCCGGTTTCAGGTCTCACCGCCGGGCTGTTCGCCCTGATTGTGGCCCGGCCTATCATACACCTTCGCGGCGATTACCTGTTGATCGTGACGATCGGCATGGTGGAGATCGTCCGGATCGCCCTGGTCAACAACATTTTTGGCATCACGGGGGGACCCAACGGCATATTCGGCATTTCCAGCCCTCAGGTTTTCGGATACACGGTCAACGGCATCGTAAACCCGGGGCACTATTTTTTTCTGCTGACCGCCTTTCTTGCGTTTACCATTGTCGTTTTCTACCTGCTTGAGCATTCCCGCTATGGGCGCGCGCTCAAGTATTTGTGTTCGGACAGTGTCGCGGCCGAAGGGTCCGGCATCGACACGTCCGGGTACAAGCTGTCGGCATTTGTCATCGGGGCCTTCTGGGCCGGCATGGTCGGCAACCTCTATGCGGGCAAAAT
>SLGU01000167.1 GCA_007136525.1 Desulfobacteraceae bacterium
CTTTCCGCGTAAATGTGATGGATCCTCATTTTCCTGGCAATGGCTTCAATCTGCTCGATCGTCTTACCAAAGATATATTCCCGCTGGTCAACAAGATCCTGCCTGCAGCCCGGCAGGTCATCCCTGAGCCCCCTGATGGTTTCCACGGCATCCACGGCAAGCATCATGCAGTCGGTTTTTTGCGGCAGAAAGGCAGAGTTGCCCAGCAGCGCCGCATCAGGGATGTACAACGTCAGCAGGTGCACTTTCAATACAAACTCACCGTTAAAGAAAACTTTCAGGATCTGGTAGTTCTGGTCCAGTATCCAGGCGAACACCGTCCAGAAAATATTTTCTATATCGCAGTCCGCCTGAAAATTCTTCTTGTCAGCAGTGCAGTCGCCGGTATCCTTGCCCAGCATGAAATAGGAGGCGTCCCTTTCAGCGTACTCGAACGCCACCCCTCTTCCGGTGATCCCCTTCAGGTCTTTTGCACCCGAAAAACCGGTGACTTCCGGTATCTCAAGCAGCAGGCGCGATATTTCATCCGCATAACAGGCAATGACCGGCTCTCCCGGGGCCAGAATGCGCCCCCGGATAAGATCTTCGATTTTCCGGATGACATCTCTGCCCCTGATGCAGCCCAGCAGGTAAATCGCCGCCTGCTTTTTGTCATCCCGGAGGTACCGGATTTTCTTTACAAGCATTTCAGAGACTTTTTCCGGCAGGCTTTCATCGGCCACGGAATTCAGCACTTCTTTTTTGACCAGGCGTTTATCAAGAACCGCCTCCCGCAAATCCATTTCAAGCAGCTTTTTAAAAACCGCCCGGTTTTCCCGAATCAATGCAATAACGGTTTCCGGCTCGTTGATGTTGATGAACGGGTTCACATCGATGCCGAATTCAGCCGAATAATCCCTGTGCCACCTGCTGAAATACCGGTAAACATCCCATTTCAGGTTCCGTGCGCCGCTTGCCAGCTCATCCCGGATAAACTTGCCGGCTTTGAGATTCAACGCCCTTCTTTCATCGCGGCCTTCCTTGGGTGGAACAAATCCGTAATCGCTGGGCATGAGCCCGTAGCGATCCTGCGCCTTCTTCAGGGAAATCCGAATGGGGCCTTCCTCTTCTGAAAAACCGATCAGTATAGGGTTGTATTCCCGGGTCATGCTGTTTCCTGTAGATGACGATTACTTTCTGAAAAGTGGTAACTATATATCGTGAATCAGGCGCGAGCAATTTTTGAAGAATTGAAAGTACTTAGCCTTACGTGAGATTCTTCATGGAGAATACACCCGTTGGGGATCCAGTTCATAAGTCCATGGTGCTCCCGAATGCTTCCATCCGCTTTCACCGGCACACCCCTTCAGTATGTTGCTTTTTGAACTTGGGGGGTTTCCTTCGAAGCCGTCCACAATATTATAAACCCTTTTAAAACCGGCATTCATAAGCTGCCGGGCGGCGATTCCGCTTCGAAAACCGGATCGGCAGAGCAACAACAGGGTGTCTTCCCTGGAAAACCGTTTTTCAACAGTATCCAGAAAATCCGGGTTGTTCTGCATGGTGTAGATCCGCCTGGACGGGTCGAATGCGCCGGTCCAGGTGGCAAGTGGAATATTGTAGGCCATGGGCGGATGGCCTACCAGGGCATATTCCGCCGTGGTGCGCACGTCCAGGATTTTGACATTTTCCGGGTTAGACTGCCACATCCGGTATGCCTGCGCTGCGGGGATCTCCCGGCTTACGCCGGCATGCTCAGATCGCTCCCCGTCCGGGCCGGCGTTAATCTGTATAGCAAAACACACGCCGATCAGCGCCACCAAAACCGGAATAATGTAAAATAGCCGGGTTTTTATTTGTTTCATTGCCATCCCCGAAAAAAGATCATTCTTTGTAACGGTTTTTAATCTGGCCATAAGACGGCATACGGGTATGCGGCCATTTATCCACAACCACGCCATCTTTTATGAGAACGAGCCCCGGATTTGAACGGATAATGGTTTTTAGCGCCCTTTCATCAGAAAAGAAAAACGGGAATCGGGCATTGTGCTCCTCCTTGAAGGACGCTACGACATCCGGCAGCGAAGCCGTCAACGCGATGAAATCATGGCCGTCATTTTCTGCCTGCCTGGACAGGGGGGCCAGTTTTTGGTCAAAAGCCCGCGTGTTCGCGGTTTCAAGATCATATGCCACCACCATGTATAGCAAGCCGGGTGCGAAAATCACCTGCCCGGTCAGGTCGAATCCATCTTCGTCCATGATGCTGAAGTTGTCAATGGGAGATGCGGCGTCGGGCCGGGCTGTTTTTTCCGTCCGTTCCCGGTATTTCCACAGGTTCGCCCATTCCGGGTCGTCCCACGGGTAATCATCCGCCGGATAGACCCTTGTTTCACCGGTTTCCCGGTTTTCAAAGACAAGATATACCTTGCCGGCATTGAAATCTGGTTCTTCAAGCAGTGCGGCAATGTCTGCGCCGGCTTTCCACGGCCGGAAATCGATTGCCGGCAGGAATATCAATGCATATACAGAAAGGCCTGCTGCCAGTCCAGTTGCTGCAAACAACGAAAAAACCGCGCTTTTTGCGGAAAAAACAGGACGAATCCGGTCCTTGTAGAAAAAAACCACCGCGGATGCGAGAAAAAGCAATACGTTCTTGGTCGCGGTTGCCTGGTTGCTGATAACAATGGCATCCCCGAAGCATCCGCAATGGGGAACCGGATCGGTCAGTGCGATGTAAATGGTGGCAGGCGCAAAAACGCTCATCAGGGCAAGGCCCAGCGGTGCGAACACCTGCATTTTCACCCCGGCAAGAAAGGCAAACCCCACCACGAACTCAACAGTGCTCAGGCCGGCCGCCAATGGAAGTGCCGCCGGGAACAGCCATTCCACGCCGAATGCCGTGAAGAAATCCTGGAATTTGTACATTGAACCCAGCGGGTCCACGGCTTTGACAAATCCGGAAAAAAGCAAAACAGCACCGAACAAAACACGGGCTGCGTTGATGATAATTCTGGTAATCATATATTTTCTATTTTCCCGGCCGGTTTTCGGCTTTTTCCTTTCGGTTTCCTGCATCACCGGCAGAGCAGACTCGCGATCTATAGCTTTGGTGTTGAGCACTTTGTCGACGGTGGCGAGCATGCGCGCTTTATCCCGCTGCAGGGTGCCGTTGATCGGCAGGTAGTTAGAGGGACCATAACAGAAAGGCGTCATGGACACAATAGCGGGGAAGTGCTTGCGGGTTCTATCATGCATACCAGATATTTTTTTTGCTTTTGCATCACCTATGGTAATTATTTTAACTAATGATCTTATAGTTCTTTGTTTGCTCTTTTTTAGATTTTTTTCCTTGTTTTCCGTGGTCAAGGAATTTGACTTTAAATAGGCGTACTTTGTTGATTTAGACAAGGCGTGCCTTGTTGATTTAGACAAGGCGTGCCTTGTCTCTACGGATAAAAGGACCTCGTCATGATCAATGCAAAAGCCGTTTTACAGATGGTCTTCATCGCAGGCCTGCTGATTTTGAGCGCATGCGCTGCACCCCAAATCACGACATTTTCTGAAGGCCACCCAGCCGACCCCGGCCTCCGGGAACCGGCCGTTTTGCGTTCAATGACCCTGGCCGACCCCGATCCTGTAGATACGGCACCGGCCCGATCAGAACATTTTGATAATAATGACCACGATCCAAACGACCATGATTCAAATGGCCACGACATGCATGAAGACGCTCAGCCGGAACACCAAGAAAAAGAGCCTCGTCACCATGAGATGAA
>SLGU01000079.1 GCA_007136525.1 Desulfobacteraceae bacterium
GAAAAAAAGCCCCTTCACCGGCACCTGGAAAAACGAAAGACCCAGGGCGTCCGGATGAACATCAACCACCTGGGAGAGGCCGTGCTGGGCGAAGAAGAAGCCCTCCGCCGGCTGGAGACCTATATCGAAGACATGCAGAACCCGGATGTGGAATATATCTCCGTCAAGATTTCAACCTTGTATTCCCAGATATCATCGCTTGCGTTCGAACACACGGTGGAGATCATGGCCGATCGCCTTTCGGAGCTCTTTCGTGTGGCAAAAACGCATTATTTCACCCGGCAAACCGGCGAGAAGGTTCCCAAGGTAGTCAACCTGGACATGGAGGAATACCGGGACTTGGACATTACCTACGAAGCGTTCGTCCGGACCCTGGACCTGGATGAATTTCAGGATTATTCCGCCGGCCTGGTGCTTCAGGCCTACCTTCCCGATGCCTATACCATGCAGCAGCAGTTGACCGCCTGGGCAAAAGCCCGGGTGGAGGCCGGCGGCGCGCCGGTCAAGCTGCGCATTGTCAAGGGCGCCAACCTGGAAATGGAGCGGGTGGAGTCATCCCTTTTCAACTGGCCGCTGGCGCCCTATGACAACAAGGCCGACGTGGACGCCAATTACAAGCGCATGCTGGTTTTTGGCATGCAGCCCGAAAACATCCGGGCCGTTCACCTGGGGGTCGCCTCCCACAACCTGTTCGAGCTGGCCTATGCCCACGAGCTGGGCCACGCCCTTGGCGTCACCGACTGGTTCTGGTTCGAGATGCTCGAAGGCATGGCCGACCATGTGCGCCGGGCGCTTCAGGAAAGCGTCAAGGACATCCTGTTGTATGCGCCGGTGGCCACCAAGGAGCAGTTCATCAACGGCGTGGCCTACCTGATCCGGCGGCTGGACGAAAACACCGCGCCGGAAAATTTTCTGCGATATGTCCCGCACCTGAAACCGGACTCGGATTCCTGGCGGTTCCTTCAGGCGCATTTTCTGGATTCCTGCCGGCGCATGCACGAAGGACCGGGCGCGCTGCCGGACGCCCCCCGGCGGACGCAGGACAGAAACCATGAGGTTTTTTCGGAGACCATCGGCACGTATTATTCGGCACGGTTTACCAACGAGCCGGACACGGACTGGTCTTTGAAAGCCAGCCGGCAGTGGGCGGAAGCCATCCGGGACAAATGGATGAAAAGCCCGGATGACCCGCCCATGCAGATACCGGTGGTGGCAGACGGAAAAGAGATGTTTGGTTCGGGCGGATCGCTGGAAATCATCGATGTGTCCCGGTATAACCCGTCATCCGATGCGCCGGATGCGCGCATTGTCACCGCCGTGTATGCCATGGCGGACAACGAAACCGTAGGAAAAGCTGTTTTAATGGCCAAGGCCGACCCGGACGGGTGGCGGCGCAAGACCTTGGATGAGCGCCACCGGATACTCGACAGGGTATGCCACGAACTCCGGCGTGCGAGAGGCGATTTGATCGGCGCGGCCGCAGCCGATTGGGGCAAGCTTTTTACAGAAAGCGACCCTGAGGTGTCCGAGGCCATCGATTTCACGGAGTTTTACCCCCACAGCATACGAATTTATGAAAACCTGCAATCGGTTTCCTGTGCGCCCAAAGGAGTCGGGCTGGTCATCACGCCCTGGAATTTCCCGATTGCCATTCCCTGCGGCGGGATCGCGGCTTCCCTGGCCGCCGGCAACACCGTGCTCTTCAAGCCCGCTTCCGCCGCGGTGCTCACCGCGTGGGAGCTGGTCCAGTGCTTCTACCGCGGCGGCGTGCCGAAAACGGCCCTCCAGTTCATTCCCTGCTCCGGGGCTACGGCCGGGGACATTCTTACCGGGCATCCGGACGTGGACTACATCATCCTGACCGGCGGCACGGATACCGGCATGCGGATTCTCAAAAACCGTCCCGACGTGCCGCTTGCAGCCGAAACCGGCGGCAAGAACGCCACCATCGTGACCGCCATGTCCGATCGCGATCAGGCCATCAAGAACATCATTCATTCGGCGTTCAGCAACAGCGGGCAAAAGTGTTCCGCCACGTCGCTGGTCATCCTGGAAAAGGAAGTCTACGAAGACGAGCGGTTCCGCCGCCAGCTCGTCGATGCGGCCCGAAGCTGCAAAGTCGGCGGTGCCTGGGCGTTTCAGAACAAGGTGGGCCCGGTCATTTCCCCGCCGGACGGCGAGCTGCTGCGGGGGCTCACTGAACTGGAGGAGGGCGAGTCCTGGGCGCTTCAGCCGAAAGCCTCGGAAACCAACCCGCACATCTGGTCGCCCGGCATCAAGTGGGGGGTACGCCCGGGCAGCTATACCCACATGACGGAGTTTTTCGGCCCGGTGATCGGCGTCATGGGGGCGGAGGACCTCGATCATGCCATCGAGCTGGTCAACATGACCGGCTTTGGGCTGACCTCGGCCATTGAAAGCTTGGACAACCGGGAGCAGGAAAACTGGAAGGCTAAGATCCGGGCCGGCAACCTGTATATCAACAAGGGGACCACCGGCGCCATTGTTTTGCGCCAGCCGTTCGGCGGCATGGGCAAATCCGCCCTGGGTGCGGGAATCAAGGCGGGCAGCCCCAATTACGTATACCAGTTCATGAACTTCACGGAAGACCGTTACCCGCAGTTCGGGGCCATTGATTCGGATTCGCACCTGCTGCGGGTGGTCAACCAGTGGGACATCGATTTGCGTTGGAACCGGTTTGACGCCGCCGTTGCCGAAGACATCCGCAAGACCGTGTATGCGGTAAAAAGCTACCTGTACTGGTGGGAAAAGGAGTTTTCCAAAGCGCACGACTACTTTCACCTGCGGGGACAGGACAACTTTCTTCGCTACCTGCCCAAGGGCCGGGTCGCCGTCCGGGTTCACGATCAAGACAGCCTTTTTGATGTTCTCGCCCGCACGGCCGCATGCTTGATTACCGGATGCAAGCCCATTGTCAGCCTGCCGGAAGGACTTTCCAACGATGTGACGCGTTTTTTCGCAAACCACCACGGACAGGCGTTTTTCCGGGATGCCCTGATCACAGAGCAAACCGATGATCAGCTTTGCCAGATGATTGCAAAAATTGACCGTATCCGCTACGGCGCACCCAGCCGGGTGCCGCAGAGGGTGTATGAAACAGCGGCGGAAACCGGGTTTTATATTTCCCGGCTGCCGGTGTTCATGGAGGGCCGCATCGAACTGCTCCAGTATCTCCAGGAGCAGGCCGTCTGCGACAACTACCACCGCTACGGCAATCTTGGCGAGCGGGGACTTAAATAGTGCCTATACGAAAACCCCTGGGTTTCGTTCGGGCACTATACAGATTATATCCGTCCCGTCACGGCCTTGTCATATCCTGCACCCCGCCCACCATGGGCGCGTCTTCTCCCATCGGCAGCTTTATCGGAGAACTCAGCACCTGGATGGCGATCTGCGGATCGGTTTCCGGCATGGCCTGCTTCGCTTTTTCCGGCAAAAGCGCCGGTATGGTAAGATCCTCGTAGGAAAACCGGAGCATCTCCCTCACCTGCCGGTATTTGTCCAGAAGCGCCTTCTGGCTGTCCGCGCCCAGGTAGATAAAGGCGGTGGCATAGCTGTAGCTGTCCTGCTCCGGAATGTCCGAAAGTCTCATCCCGACCTTGCCCTGGATATCGATCAGCATGCCCGGGACTTTTTCGCTGATATCAAGGATATCTTCTTTGGTCGGTATCCCGGTGATCCGCTTGTCCTGGTATTCCCGGAGAAAA
>SLGU01000218.1 GCA_007136525.1 Desulfobacteraceae bacterium
AAGCGGATGCGATGTGCTGATCGATGCAGGCCATACGTCATCCCCGGGTGCATTGGTCATTGCCAGCAATCTGTATGATTGCCCGGGGGAATGCAGCGAAGAACTGGTGGTTACGGAAAGAGGCGGTATTCCATTTGATCGGATCGAATCGTTTATGGCCCGCAATTATTGCTTCAACCTGTTTCAATTCCTGCACCTGATCAGTGCGGATACAGGCAGTCCGGTCATGCGCCTTGATATTCCCGGCAAGGCGAAAAACGTATTTGCCGTCGGTGAGCAGGTCCAGTTCTGCCTGGAACCGCCTTACAATGCGCATGCCATGCTTCTGAATATTAATACGGATGGTGTTTTCAAGCTGTTCCCCCTTGACAGGGGGCAGAGGGCTCAGTTGATCAAGGATGAAACCGCGTGCACCAGGATGGTCCAGGTGTCACCGCCGCTTGGCAATGAGATGATTGTGGCGATCGCATCTGCGCCGGCCGGGGTTGTCGATGAATTCAGCCGGCAGTTTGACAGCCGGATGCCGGTTTTTTCCTGGTCCTACGAAGCGTCAGCCCAGCACAGCGCCATTGATTTAAGCGAAACGCTGTTTCGGCGCCTGGCCAGTCAGCCCGCCGGCACCTGGGGGGTTAAAAGCCGGTTTATTCAGGTGGTTGATCAAAACTGATGAACCTGTAAAAAGTCGTTTTCAGACGGCTTGGTAAAACGTTCAAGATCAAGGCGCGAGCAATTTTTGAAGAGTTGAGCGTACGTTGCCGTACGTGAGATTCTTCAAAGATTGCTCGCAACGCAGATATCGGGTTTTTTACGAAGCCGTCAAAACTGAAGTGCTGTTGGAGATGATGGTTCAGAAACAGGAGGGTACAGTGAAACGTCGATTTCGTTGTCAAACCGCCATGATCTTCTTGATGGTGCTGCTGCTGGGAAGCGCCCCCTTCTTTGTGCCGCGGGCGCCCCTGCATGCTGCGCAAGCTCCGGCATCCACGAAAGTCATCCACACGCCGATCCCGTATTTTGTCCCGGAACACCGGATTACAATAGAGGCGCGGGTCACAGACGAATCCGGAATTGATCTTGTCCGATGCTATTTCAAGGCGGACATGCAGGCGGAGTATGTGTTTGTGCCGATGACCGAAACGCGTGAGGGGTATTTCCAGGCGATTCTGCCCGCACCGGCGGATTACGCTGAGCAGATCCGCTACCTGGTCCTTGTCGTGAATCAGAATCGGCAGGTGGTTAAAACCCAGGAATTTTCCGTGGAAAAAGCGCTGGATGCAAAGGAAGTGCCTGCGTGGCAGAAAGCGAGCCTGGATGAATCCATTGCTGTTTATACGGAATTGCCGACGCCGCCTGAAACGCTTGCCGGCTTCACGGACAACCTGACCCTGGATGCGGTTGAATCCTCGCTGCGCTTCGGGATGGTGGCCGGCATCTATTCGGCCTCTGCAACAGCATCTGCCGGCCCTGTCACGGGTGCGGCCGCATCAGCGTCAAGCGCCGGCACCGTCAGCGCTACGACAGGGGTATTGACCACGGCTACCATAGCAGCGATTGTTGGTGTCGCCGCCGGCGCCGGCTTGATTGCGGCTGCCGCAAGCGGAAGTGGCGGCGGCGGCGCAAAAGAAAAGATGAATCCTGTAGCCAGCGTTGCATGGAGGGATGAAAAAGTGCCGCCGGAGGATGAGTTTCAGGCCTTTTTCGGGTCGAAAAATCTTGGCGTGGCCTCTTCCATGCAAGAGATAGGACTGCCCATCGGCGATCACAACCTGACCATCCGGGCAGTGTCGGTTTCCGGGCAATCCGGCTTTGCCGTCGTCGAGCTGGGCGGGGGTGCATATTTTGCTGATGACGGCAGTACCCGGAAAAGGGTTGAACTTGTGGCGGGCGGAAGCGCTGTTTTTCCGGTCTTTGTGCCGGATACGGGTTCCGCACAAATAGAATGGTAAAATACCATGCGAGGGTGTTTCCATGAAATCCAGATGGGTAGGCATTCTGGTGGTTTCCGTGCTTGTTTTATGGGTAGCGGGATGCAGCAGTTCCGCCACGGATAGCGAAGCGGATGGTTACGGCTCCGCTGCACTTCAAATTCAATGGCCGGAAACCGCCGGCATGACGGAAGCTGTCGCATCCGGTGAGAACGGGGGGGCGCCGTTACCGGCCGCGGACAGACAGTTGGCCAAGGCGTATATTTTTGATGGGTGTGAGGCCAGGAATGTCGTTACCATTGTCGTGGAGGTGCATGATGACCACGAACGGCATCTGGTCTCAGAATCGTTTGCCTGCGCTGAGAGGATAGGCGTAATTGAGCACATTGCCACAGGACCGGGTCGGCATTTTATCGTAAAGGCGCTGGATGCGGATGAAGTTCTGCGTTATTACGGCGAAAAAACAGGGATTGCCATAGAGCCGGGATTCAACGACGCGGGCGTCATCAACATGCTCAGCGTGGGTGATGTCATTGTTCCGCCCGATGTTACCATCACCGCTCCCGAGGATGGCAGCGTGTATCTGCAGGGCGAGGAGATTGTCTTTGAAGGCGGTGCAGTCGACATGGCGGGCAGCGCGCTGACAGGAGATGCGCTGGTATGGGCCTCGGATATCGACGATTCCTTCGGCACCGGCAATTCATTAACCTATTCGGGGCTGTCTCCTGGGAACCATGTCATTACGCTTACCGCAACGGACGGGGGCGGCAATACCGGTGAAAGCAGTATTTCAATAACCATCGATGAACCCGGGAATGCCCCGCCGGAGGTAAATATTTTAAGGCCGTTCGATGGCAGCCGGCACACAAGCAATGGGAACATTTTTTTCGAAGGAGAAGCCATCGATCCCGAAGACGGCCCGTTGACCGGAGACGCCCTGGTATGGACATCTGACAGGGACGGCGGGATCGGTTTCGGATCCTCTTTTGTCACCTTATTGTCGGCGGGCTTCCATGAAATCCGTTTGACGGCAACCGACAGTGAAGGGGCAACAGGTGAAGATTCCATATCAATCCGGGTGATCGTCCCCAAGCTCCCGGATACGGGGCAGACCCAGTCTTACACGACAACGTTTGGGGAGGACTCCGATTACACAATTAATCCGCCGTCATACACCAAACTTGATCAGGACGGCCGCCCGCTTCCTGCCGATGCCACATCATGGGCCATGGTCAGGGATAATGTAACAGGGCTGGTATGGGAAGTTAAAACAAACGACGGGTCCATACATGACAACAGTAGTCGGTATACCAGGAATCAAGCGGAAGCGGTTTTTATCCAAACCTTGAATCAGAACCGTTTCGGCGGCTACGACGACTGGCGGCTGCCGACGATTATGGAACTTATTACCATCATTCACGCGGACAATTTTGCTCCTGCTGTCAATATTTCTTATTTTCCCAATATTCCAACAGGTCTGGGAGATTTCGAATGGTATTTGTCTTCGACGCCGTTAGCGGATTATCCGTCTGATTCATGGTTTGTTGATTTTTATTCCAGCGAAGTTGATTTCGCAGACGAGGGCACGGAATATTACGTTCGCGCCGTTCGTGGGGCCGTGTTTCAGACAGGGCCTTTTTTGGAAAACGATAACGGCACGGTCACGGATACCAAAACCGGATTGATGTGGCAGCAGTGGGAAGATTCTTATGGCGTTTCTTCATGGGAGGATGCCCTGAATTACTGCGAGGCTTTTTCGCTGGCAGGGCATACCGACTGGCGGCTGCCCAATCGCCATGAG
>SLGU01000130.1 GCA_007136525.1 Desulfobacteraceae bacterium
AAAAGGCATTCTGTTTAAACGCTGTTTTCGGGGGATGATTGGTTTTTTTTGTTGGAAAACAGTCTGCCCCGCGGCCATTGAACCCCGGATGTGATACATCCTGGATTGCGGCACATCGTATTTTATTTTTTTCGATCCCGATCCCGATCCCGATCCCGATTTCGATTTCGGCCCCGATCCCGATTTCGATTTCGATTTCGATTATTAAACCATATCACACCTCACCCGGCTAAGCGGTTGGGCTGGAATAAGATTTTGAGATGGGTTCTATTCATAAATCCGGAAGGGACGGGTGCTTTCAATAAAAGCATCCATATCCGGCCGTCCTGGCTCTAATATGTCATTTATATTGTCCGGGCCTGCTTCGATTGCCTGCCGGATTTCGCTGTCGCCGATGATCAGGTCGATGGGGAGTGTTTCGAATTCATACTCATAGGGCGGCTGCTTCCACTCAAACCGGCCGCCGTGGTGAAAGATGACCGCCGCGAGCAGTTTGAGCGACGTCTCATATGGCCTGAACCGGCTGGTATCGGTTACATGAATTTGAAAGCCGCTGCATGCGGCGTCCTTCCATTTATTGGCGGTCGGCTCAAACAGCGCCGGCCGAAGGATGCATCCGGGAAGGCGTTGCCCGCCGACAGATGACAGTATTTTATCCATATCAAGGAAAGGCGCGCCGAAAAGCTCAAAGGGCTGCGTGGTGCCCCTGCCTTCAGAAATGTTGGTCCCCTCCCATATTACCTGGCCGGGGTATACCATGGCGGATTCCGGCGTCGGCAGGTTGGGTGAGGGGGCAACCCAGAAGAGTCCGGTGTCCCGGTAATACATGCGCCGTTGCCACCCCTGCATGGCAATGACGTTCAGGTCGCAACCGATGCCGAAATGTGTATTGATATAACCGGCATACTCGCCGATTGTCAAACCATGGCGCATGGGAATGGGATAGCGCCCCACAAAAGAGGTGTATGCGGGGTCAAGGCAGTTGCCTTCCACCTGCACCCCGCCGATGGGATTCGGCCGATCCAGCACCAGGATGGTTTTTCCGGTTCTCCCCGCTTCCTCAAGGCAGTAGGAAAGCGTGGTAAAAAAGGTGTAAACCCGGGTGCCCACATCCAGGAGGTCCACAATGAGGACGTCGATCATGTCCATCATTTCTGCCGTGGGACGGCGCGTTACCCCGTAAAGGCTGAAAACCGGGATTTTGAGTGCCGGATCGATAAAATCGCCCGATTCGATCATGTTGTCCTGTTTTTCCGCATACAGTCCGTGCTGGGGGGAAAACAGCGCTTTTAACCCGGGGCCGTATTGTTTATGGATGATGTCTTTGGCATTTACCAGTCGGCTGTCCACGGATGCCGGGTTGCAAAGAAGGCCCAGGCGTTTGCCTTCAAGCCATGGGGGAGGTGCTGAAACAAGGTTGTCGAGGCCTGTATGAACCCTTTTCATGGTGTTTGTCCTGATATCATATGTATTCTGGAACCCGCATGGCGAAATGCCGTCTGCTATTTTTTCGCACCGTGGTGCCGCAAAGCACCGCGACCCGCAGCGCCCCTGCGAATGCGCGTTCGGCGCACTGATCGGAAAAAGACCACAACATGTGACCGTCGATCATAATATTATACTATATAAAGGGCCTAAGCCTTTTGTCCAGTGTTTTCGAGGCATAGCATGTCCGGCTCTGAAATAAAATGAAAATGAAAGGAAATGAAAGGAAGGCGTTTTTGACAGGCTCGTCCGAAAAAATTCAAAAACAAATAACAATCCCGTAAATGTTACAAATCTGTTACGATCACATCCGATTGATTTGTTCAATAGTTATACTACCGCAGTTGAAATCTTATTTGGATTCCATTAGATATAACAGTGTTCATAAAAAGGACGGGTGATTTCCAAAACCGGTCCAAACCGAAGCTTACCTGATTTGACCATTGCCGTGATCCGGATTATTTAGATAGTCACTTTTGATGAGATACCATCTTATTTCATTCCTTCTCAAAAAAATGGCGTTGAACCGAAGACCCTTCCATTTTTTTGTCTGAACAGGTTGCATGTATTGCAATTAGATGCGCTGGTTTTTCGCAGGCAGGTTACTTGCAGATAATCTATTATATATTTTTGTTTTTTGTTTATCCGGTTTTACGAAAATGGAGATTGTTTAATGGAAACCTTGTGGAGAAAAGCGAAAACGGCCATCAAAAAACAAATCCCTTCCAATACCTATCGTTTGTGGATTGAGCCCGTTGATTTCATTGAAACCGGAGAGGGCGATCAGCTCGTGCTGTCATGTCCGAATTTTTTCATCAAGAAGCGGATACAGGCAAATTTCGAGGCCTTGATCCGTGAAACGATCAACCTTGAAGCAGGACGGGTGATCCCGTTTTGTTTCAGAGTTAACGGGAACGGCAATGGAAACGGGAACGGCAATGGAAAAGAAAAAGAAGCGGCAGGGGATAAGGGCCATCCCGAGAAGTCTCAACGCCTGCTTCCGAATGTAGTGGTTCAACCCGCAAATGGCCGCAGGTTCCGCAAGGATTACACCTTCAATGAATTCGTGGTCGGCCAGAACAGCGACCTGGCATACCGGGCGGCCTTCTCGCTGGCATCAAAGAAGATGTCCGAGCCGAATGCCCTTTTCCTGCTTTCCAAGTCGGGGATGGGAAAGAGCCACCTCTCCCAGGCCGTCGGACACAAGATCCTTTCTGCACACCCGCGCGAAAGGGTATACTATATGAGTGCGGAGGACTTCACCAACGACATGGTTCACAGCCTTCGAAACAACACGATCGACACCTTCAAGCGGCGATATCGGGAAAACTGTGACGTTTTGCTCCTGGAGGAAGTGCATTTACTGGCCGGGCGAACCCGCACCCAGACCGAACTGGCGCTGACCCTGGACTACCTGCTGGAGTCGGGCAAAAAACTTATATTTTCAAGCTGTTTTGCACCTTCCGAGATACCGAAAATGAGCGATCACCTGGTTTCCAGGCTTTCCCAGAGCATGCTGACCGTGATAGAGGCCCCTGATTACCGGACCCGGTACAAGATCCTGCGCCAGAAGGCGGCTGTAAGAGGGGTCGATATCCCAATCGATGTCTCCGAATATATGGCGAGCGAGCTTGCGGAAAACGTCCGCCAGATCGAAAGCGGACTGCTCAGCGTCATATCGCGGTCCTGTCTCATGGGCGTACCCGTTGACATGAAGCTTGCCGAAGACGTGGTCCGGAATATCATTGCACAGCGAAGGAGCATTACCATCGATGCCATCACCCGCCTTGTGGGGCGGGAGTACGGCGTTTCCATAAAGGACGTGGTCTCCCGCTCCAGGAAGCAATCCATTGTCAGGCCCAGGCAAATCGCCATTTTCCTTTCCAGGCGGCATACGAACCATTCGCTTGCGGAAATCGGAAAGAAGTTCAACCGTATGCATGGCACGGTGATTCATGCCATCAGCAGCGTGGAAAAGGAGATGAAGTGCAAGGGAGAGGTGTACCGGCAGGTGGGGATTATAGAGAAAAAACTCGAGGCCGGTCAGTTTTGACGGCGTCGTAAAAAGCCCAATATCTGCGTTGCGAGCAATCTTTGAAGAATCTCACGTACGCATATGTACTATCAATTCTTCAAAAATTGCTCGCGCCTTGATCTTGAACTTTTTACGACGCCGTCTGAAAACGACTTTTTACGAGTCCATCAGTTTTGATGCATTCGTAAAAAGT
>SLGU01000045.1 GCA_007136525.1 Desulfobacteraceae bacterium
CAAAAGACGTCTATCTCACGTTTTTTACCACTGATCCCGGTGTCGAACTGCCTGAAAGGGTCACTTATGATACCATCCATGCCCGGGGAGGCACGAAAACACTGACGATCCCGGTGAAAGGCGATGAAAATATAGGCAGCGGAAGCGCCTCCATCGATATAATGGTAGAGGAGCCTAATTTCCGGGTCCGTATCCAGGGCAAACGGGTAACCTTTCAGACCCGGGAGATGAGAAAGCCCGAGCTGATTCTGGCCCGCTTCGAGGTGCTGGAAAAAGAGGCGGTTGTCAAAAACAACATTATCGAAATCAATGAAGTCATCGATGTCCGTGTTGCCGTGCAGAACGTGGGCAACAGGCCGGCCAGGAACGTTCTGGTGAATCTTGAAAATAACCAGAAGGGCGTTCAGTTCCTTGGCCGTGGTGAAGGCCGGCGCCTGTCTACAGACACCCGGGCCCGTTTTGACACTATTGAGCCGGGCCGGTATCACATCGTCAACTACCGTTTTTTTGTGAACAGTGATTTTGAGAACAAGGAATTGCTCTACGTGGTATCCGCACGGGAGGATACCGGGCGGTTCGGGTTTGATGAAAGACGGACTCAGGCCATCAATACAGTGATCGAGCCCGCGGGAGAAATCCGGGTCGTTGAAGTCTCTGAAGACTTCGAGGAGCCGTCGTTGCAGATCGAAGACATACCGGATGCCGCACCGGCTGCGAGCTTTGTCATTCCGGAGACCGGCGTTAAGAATCCGGATGCTGTGGCCGTGGTCATCGGTAACAAACATTACCGCCACCCGGACGTTCCCGAAGTTGCCTACGCAAACCGGGACGCCCAGGCTATCGTAGAGATCCTGACGCGGACCATGGGCTTCCAGGAGAAGAACATCATTTTCCGCCAGGACGCCACCATCAGCGATTTTAACGACCTTTTCGGGACCCGGCAAAGCGCCAGGGGTATGCTGTATGACTACATCAAGCCCGGCCGCTCTGACGTGTTCATTTATTACTCCGGCCACGGCGTACCCGATCTGGAGACCGGTGCAGCCTATATCATGCCCGTGGATTGCCATCCAAACCGTCCCCAGTTGAACGGTTATTCCATGGCCCTTTTTTACGAGAACATCTCCCAGCTTGAGGCCCGCAAGGTCACAGTAGTGATGGACGCATGTTTTTCAGGGTTTTCCGGTGCCGGCACGCCCCTGGTACGGAGCGCCAGCGCCTTTGTTCTGGCGGTGCAGGACCCGGCCCCGGCCCCGGCAAGGGGCAACATCATCGCCATGACCAGCACGGACGGCAATCAGTTGAGCAGCTGGTATGATGAGAAACAGCACAGCCTGTTTACCTATTTCTTCCTCAAAGGCATCAGCGGGGCGGCCGATTTGAACGGGGATGGAACGATTACATATGCCGAGCTCTTTCAGTTCGTCTCAGACAGGCAGGACGGGGTTCCCTATTATGCCCGTCGGCTTCATGGCCGGGTACAGACGCCGTCGATGAAGGGTGATCAAGCCAACAAGGTTTTGGTCAGATTTGACCGGTAGCAAACAGAATATAGGCGCCGGGATTGAACAACCGCTGGGTCACCAGCAATGATGCCCCGGTTCTGAGCACCCCTTTGTAATAACGCGGCTATGCCCCATACTTGCAATAGAGCAGCATATTTTGTTTTTATTCGGAAAGGCAAGGGGGCGACCATAAGGTAAATCATGGAACTAATCGAGATGAAGCACCACTGCATTGGAACTGAATACAGCCCATACACTGTCCTGCTCATCAATGCCTAAGGTCCGGGCGCGATCTGTATTGACGATGGCGCAAAGCTCGGTTTCATCGGATATCCGTATAATGTATTCCGAATTGATCCCGCCGGTGTGGATCCGGTTCACGATGCCGATGAACCGGTTTTCAGCGCTGCATTCCGGCTCCCTGTCCGATTTATGCAGTGTCACCCAGGGCGCCTTGACTTCCGCCGTGATAATCTGACCCTCGACAAGGCCCAGCCGGGCAAGGCTGTTGTTTGTAATGACGGTTGTTACGGTTCCGCTGAGCATTGTCTCCAGTTCCACCATGGACTGAATATCCCCTTTTCGTATCTGTATTATCTTTCCGAAAAAAGCATTGCGCGCGCTGGTTTTTCTGTTTGACTCCTTTTCCATGAACAGCCGGATCACCTGGCGGATGTCGGCCTCGGAGAAACTCACGTGGGCTGCAGTCTGAGCGGGGTTCGAATGCCCCATCAGGGACTGGACCGCTGGCAGCGGCATGTTGTTCATCATCAATTCTACTGCGCGTGATTGCCGGATCGCTTCCGGGGCGCCGCGTTTTGTGTCAATGCCGCACGCATGGGCACGTTCATAAAATTTGCGGCGAACAAAACCGGGGTCGATGGACAGGCCTGATTCTTTTAAAAAAGTAGGAAATCCCGATATTGCCAGCATTGTGCGGACATGGCCGCACAGCGTTTCCGGGATCGGCACTTCCCTGATTGATCCGCCCGAAGCACCCCCGGGGCGCCGGAATAAAACAACTTTTTGCGCAACATCAATATCGGTCAACGGGTCAATGGCCAGCACTTCACCCAGTTTGCCCCCGGCGTAGCGAATAATTAGAAAAATAAGATAAATGCGCATTCGGGAAAGCTTTATGTCCCCCCGTTTTGCCGAATTCGCCCACTCAAGGAAAGCGCGTTCAAGCCTGTCCAGTTGAAGACTGTCCAGCCCGGGCAGTTCATCGGAAGTTGACCGTGTTTGCATGTTAATTCCCATTCTTCCAGATAGTTTAGCAATATGTTGCGATACATATTGACATGGATTTTCAAAAAATGCTATAGGCACGATTATAAAACTTTTCGTGTCAATAACTGTATCGTTTTTTTCACATCACCTTGTTATAGCCGGAGGCATGATGTATTTTCCCGTTGCAGGAATTGACGTCGCACCGTGGATACCCTTTTTGGCGGGTTTTTTTGTGGCGTTCGTATGCAGCATGGGCGGCGTTTCCGGGGCCAACCTGCTGCTGCCGTTCCAAATGAGCGTGCTTGGCTTCACCACGCCGGCTGTCAGTGCAACCAATCATCTTTTCAATATTGTCGCCATTCCCAGCGGTGTTTACCGTTATATCCGGGAGGGGCGCATGGTCTGGCCGCTGACCTGGGTCGTTGTGGCAGGAACCGTGCCCGGTGTTTTCATCGGGGTGTTCGGAAGGGTCCGCTTTCTCCCGGATCCCGATCATTTCCGAGTATTTGCAGGGTTGGTCCTGTTATATATCGGTTTTGTAATGGTCCGGGACCTTATCAAGGGGCCTGCCCCGGGAACGGACAAACAGTCCTCGGAAAAGCGGTTCCAGGAACTGGTGCGCCGTTTCCAAAAGGCGGACGCGGCAACCCGGGAGCCCCTGCCGAGGGTCCAGCTCAACCATTTCGGGTTGAAAACCATCGACTATACCTTTTATGGAGAGAAAATCACCGCCCCGACCATGGGTATTTTCGCATTGAGCGCCATCGTCGGGGTGGTCGGTGGGATCTACGGCATCGGCGGCGGCGCGATTATCGCGCCTTTTTTTGTGGCGGTTTTCCGGCTGCCGGTTTACACCATTGCTGGGGCTTGCCTTATGGGAACCCTGATCACGTCGGTGGTGGCGGTCCTGTTCTACCAGTTTCTGGCGCCGTTTTACCCGGAGATGGCCGTGGCGCCGGATTACATGCTGGGGGTGC
>SLGU01000050.1 GCA_007136525.1 Desulfobacteraceae bacterium
AACTGGGAAATCGAGGATGTCTACTCCAGGGGCGCGTTTTTGGCCCCGGAAAAAATGGATGAGGCCCTGAAGTGGATTGCCCGCACGCCGGAGATCCGCGAAGTGCTCATTACCGGGGGCGACCCGCTTTTGCTGACGGACCGGAAACTCGAGCAGATCCTGACCCGTCTGGCCCGCCTGCCGCAGATCGACCGGATACGGATCGGCACTCGCACCCCGGTCACCCTGCCCCAGCGCATCACTGAATCACTGGTCAAGTCCATCGGGCGTTTTCATCTGCCCGGCAAGCGAGAGGTGGTCATCGTTACCCATTTCGAGCACGCCTATGAAGTCACCCCCCAGGCCATGGAAGCCGTTCAGAAGTTCCGGCGCAGCGGCATGGACGTCTATAATCAGCTTGTTTATACCTTCTACAATTCCAGGCGGTTTGAAGCCGTGGCCCTGAGAAACCTGCTGCGCCTCATCGGGGTGACGCCCTACTATACATTCAATACCAAGGGCAAGGAGGAAACCGAGGACTACCGGGTGCCCATTCCCCGCCTGCTCCAGGAGCAGAATGAGGAGGCGCGCCTGATGCCCGGCATGGTGCGCACTGACGAGATCGTGTTCAATGTCCCGCGGCTGGGGAAAAACTACCTGCGGGCGGGGCAGCACCACGACGTGATCGCCATCCTGCCAGACGGCTGCCGCATGTATGAATTCCACCCCTGGGAAAAGAAGCTCTCCCTGGTGGACACCTACATCTACAAGGATGTCTCCATCTATGACTACATGCAGCGGCTGAAAACGGTCGGGGAGGACCTGGCGGAATACCATACCATCTGGTATTACTATTGATGGCGTAAACGGATCATGGGTTTGGCAGATCAATTTTTCCGGTTGCCCCGGCGCGTGAACATCGCATAGAGCACCGGCAGCAGGATCAGGGTCAGAACGCCCGAGATGAAGATGCCGCCCATGGATGCCACACCGATGGCATTACGGAGTTCAGCGCCGATGCCCCGGCTGATTGCCAGCGGCATCATGCCCAGCACTGCTGCAATAGTGGTCATGATGATGGGGCGGAAACGTTCGCAGGAAGCCGTGATCATAGCCTCGCGGCGGCGAATGCCTAAAGCGACATTCACGTTGAACTTGTCGAGAATCAAAATGGCGTTGTTGACCACGATGCCCGCCATCATGATCATTCCCATGATGACGAAAATAT
This sequence comes from Desulfobacteraceae bacterium, assembly GCA_007136525.1. The sequence continues at coordinate 1,208 of SLGU01000050.1, forward strand.
CCATCGGCAGGCCTGTCATATAGAGCGACCACATCACGCCGATCAGCGCCAGGGGCAGGGATATGAAAATCATCACCGGCTGCCGGAAGGATTCCAGGATGGCCCCGAGGCACAGGAATATGAGAATAATGGCAATCAGCATGGCTTCGGCCATCTGTTCCTGCCCTTCGGTCATGACCTCGTATTTGCCCACAAACGTGAAATCATAACCCGGGGGAAGCGTCCGGGCACCACCGATGGCGGATGTGATTTCAGCCACGGCCGTCCCCAGCGGTTTTCCGGCTTCCAGGTTGGCAAACACCTTGGAGATGCGCTGTTTGTTCTTGCGGGTGATCAAAACCGGCGCAACGGTCTCTTCAATATCGGCGACGCTTTCGAGAAGCACCGGTTTTCCGGGTTCTCCGGGCAGTTGGAACCGGGCCACCTGGTCTTTCCCCATTTCTTTTTCATAGCGTACAACGATATCGTAGTTTCGGGCTTCCTGTTTATACGTGCCGGCGACCAGGCCTTCCAGGTTTGCCCGCAGGGTCATGCCCAGTGCCACCGCCGACAGTTCATGGTCCGCCAGTACAGACCGGTTCGGCCGGATTCGCAGTTCGGGTTTTCCGGGGCGCACCGTGGTGTCCACGTCAATCAGTCCCGGCAGGCCCGCCACAATCCCCCCGAAATCCGCTGCAAGGGCGTCGAGCACTTCCAGGGACCGGCCGGAGATTTCCATTTCGATCTCCGTTGACTGCCCGCCGAAAACGCCCGGCCTGGCAACGGAAACGATTGCTTCCGGGTAATCACTCAGGCGGAGGCGGATCATTTCCATGAGTTCGTGGATGGTGATGCTGCGCTGATCCCGGTCCGAGAATTTGAGCAGAATCTGGGCCAGGTAAACCCCTTCGGAAGTGCGGCCGATAACGCCTTCAACCCTGCCCGCCACCGCCAGCCGGTGCCGGAGTTCGGGCAGATCATTGATGCGCCGGTCCACCTCCTGGAGACGCTGCCACGTCTGGTCAAGGTTGTACCGGGTCGGGTATTCCAGTTTGATGAAAATTTCCCCCCGGTCGGTTTCTGAAACCAGCGTGGAGCCGATGTCTCCCCCAAGGCGCACGGCATGAATGAAAATACCGGCAATGCAAAGAATGATAATGACAGAGACGCCCCGGTGGCGTTCGGCAACGGTGAGCAGGCGCCGGTATCCCCCGACCAGGCCGGAAAAGCCCCGATTCCACACGGCTTCCATGTGTGCCAGAAGCCTGCGCCGGTCTCTTTCTTGTTTGGCGAGCAGCAGCGAGCAAAGCATGGGGGTCAGCGTAAAGGAAATAAACAGGGAGACCACGGTCATGATGACCATGGTCAGGGCCAGGGGCCTGATGAAAAGGCCCACCTTGCTGACCATCATGGCAAGTGGAAAGAGCACCACCACGTTGGTGGCCGCGCTGGCCAGCACCGCCACAAAACGGGCCCTGGCGCCGGTGGCTGCCGCTTCGGTGGGGCTGCCGGTTCTGTTGAGCCGTTCCGTGATGCCTTCCAGCACCACGATGGAATTGGTTACCAGGATGCCGACGGACATGCCGATGGCGATCAGGGTGGAGGTGTTTAGCGTGAAACCGGCTTTTTCCATGAAAAAAAGGCCGATGATAATGGTCAGCGGCATGGTAATGCTCACCACCATCAGGGTGCGGAAATTGTACAGGAATATGAAAAGAATGGCCGCGGTCAGTAAAATACCCGCGAGCACGTTGGACCATGCGCTGGCCACCGTGGCCTCGATGTACCGGCCGTCATCGGTGACCCAGACCAGTTCCATGCCGCCGGGAAGGACGGCCCTCAGGTCGTCCATTGCGGTGCGCACCCGGTTTGTGACGGCCACGGCATTGGCATCGGCTTTTTTCACGATGCGGATGGTGACGCAGGGCCGGCCGTCTATGGCGGCCCTTTCCCGAAGTTCGGCAGCACCCATTTCCACCCGGCCCACGTCGGCGATGCGGACGCGCTGTCCGTCCTGCCCCTCGATCTGAAGCCGGCCGATATCGGTGACAACAGGAAAATTCGCGTCGAACTTGACGCTGTATTCCATCGTCCCGTCCTGGACCCGACCCGAAGGCACGGTGCGGATCCCCTCGCGGACCGCCTTGTGTATGGCCATGGTGGTGAGGCCCCGGGATTCGAGCTTCCGGCGATCTGCAAGTACATGCACTTCGCGGGCGGCCCCGCCCAGGATCTGTACGTCGGCCACGCCGATGATGCGCGTCAATTGATCCTTGAGATCATTGTCGGCATAATCAAAGAGGTCCTCAATTGGCAGGTCTCCGGTCAGTGCCATGGTAATGATGGGCTTGGCATTGACGTCGAACTTGAGGATTTTCGGATCTTCGACATCCGCGGGGAGGTCCGCCCGGATCAGGTCGATCTGCTCCCGCACATCCGTTGCCGCGATGTCCACGTTCACACCCAGTTCGAATTCCAGCAGGACCTGGTTGACATTTTCCATGCAGGCGGAGCTGATATGCT
>SLGU01000144.1 GCA_007136525.1 Desulfobacteraceae bacterium
GCTCGTGATTTATTACCTGCGGTACGGCCGGATGCCGGGTTTTATCCAGCGTTTCTTCGGCCGGGTGACCGGCTCGGATCGGCGGCCCAGCGGCGGGGGCGGCTATAACAATGCTTACGAAGATCGGCAGCACCAGGGATATGGAGAAAGGATAAGCCCTTATGACGTGCTTGGGGTGAGCCCTGGCGCATCGGATAAGGAAATCCATTCCGCTTACCGGAAGCTTGTCCAGGAGTATCACCCGGACAAGGTGTCCCACTTGGGTAAGGAAATCCAGGAGACGGCCAGGCGAAAATTCGTGGAGATCCAGGCGGCATACGACGCTCTGAAAGGCAGATAGGCCGTATGCCGAGGTTTACAGGGTGAAATCCACATCGGAAAAACAGCAACACTGAGCCGTGGATTATCCGTACAGCGCGCGCAGGCGCCCCAGGTCGATGGATCGGTGTTCTGCCCGCCTTTTTCATCCATTCATTCCCTTTTATCCGCCGAATAGCAGAGGTCGTTCAGGAAACAGTCCGGACAGCCGGGTTTTCTCGCGGCGCAGATTGCCCGTCCGAAATAAATCAGCCACAGGGAAAAATCATTCCATTGGTGCTCCGGTATGATCTTCATCAGGTCATACTCGATTTTTTCGGGGTTGGTATTCTCGGTGAGGTCCAGCCTCCGGGAGATGCGCGCCACATGCGTGTCCACAACGACCGCAGGCGCGCCGAAAACGGCGCCGCGTACCACATTGGCGGTTTTGCGGCCCACGCCCGGCAGCGTCACCAAATCCTCCAGGCGCTCCGGCACCCGGCCATTGAAGCGCTCCACAATGTGGTTCGCGCAGTTTTTCAGGTGCCGGGCCTTGTTTTTGTAAAATCCTGTCGGCCGTATGAGCGCTTCCAGTTCATCCGTTTGAACATTTGCAAAATCATGAGGTGTTTTCAGATGGTTGAACAGCTCCCCGGTAACCATGTTGACCTGCCTGTCCGTGCACTGGGCCGAGAGAATCGTTGCCATGAGGAGCTCGAAAGCGTTCCTGTGATTGAGCTGTGTCTTGACAATCGGGTAATGTGCGTTTAGCCTTTCAAGGATTTTTTTGATCCGGTTGTCTCGGGTCGTGTTGCGTTTCGGCATGAATTTGCCATCCTTGCAGCAGTTGGTTTTTGCGAAGTCGTCAATTTTACATGGCTCGGAAGAAAGCCTTAAATACCATGAATGGAAAAATAAAAAAAGTCAAAGCACTGGGTCTTTGCTCCGGCGGGCTGGACAGCACCCTGGCGGGGGTGGTGCTCCGGCGCCAAGGGGTTGAAGTGGTCTGGGTGTCCTTTGAAACCCCTTTTTTTTCGGCGGAAAAGGCGCGGCGGGCCTCCGGTGCCACAGGCATCCCATTGATCGTCAAAGATATTACCGGGCGCTACCTGCCCATGCTGAAAAACCCCCCGGCCGGCATCGGCCGCTACGCCAATCCCTGCATGGACTGCCATGCGCTGATGTTCCGCATTGCCGGTGAAATGATGGCCGAAGCCGGCGCTGATTTCCTTTTTTCAGGGGAAGTAATGGGGCAGCGACCCATGTCCCAGACCAAATCATCCCTGCGTTATGTTGAAAAACATTCCGGGTTCGGCGGGCGGATACTGAGGCCGCTTTCCGCAAAGCGTCTGCCTGAGACGGAAATGGAGAAAACGGCCATGGTCGACCGTGAAAAGCTCTTCGACTTTACCGGCCGCTCCAGGAAACCCCAGATCAGGCTTGCCCGGGAACTGGGAATTGTCGATTATCCCGCACCTGCCGGGGGATGCCTGCTTACGGATCCGAATTATTCAAGAAGGGTCAAGGACCTGCTTGGTCATGAAGAATCGCCTGAAAGGGAAGATTTTGAACTGCTTAAATACGGTCGCCATATACGGCTTTCCCCCGAATCAAAGCTTGTTGTGGGGCGGAATATGGCGGACAACAACAGCATTGCCGCCCTTTACCGGCCGGACAGGGATATCCGGATCATCATGCCGGGCATCCCCGGGCCCGTTGGCCTCATGCCGGGCGGTGCCAGCGAAGACATGGGCGCCATCGGCGCCGCCATTTGTGCGGGATACAGCCGAACAACCCCAGGCGAGCCTGTCAAAGTACAAATCACAGCCCCATCGGGCATTTCGTTTCTGAATGTCATTCCAGAAAAAGCCCAATCGGCAGGGCGCCTGAAGATCCTTTAACAGCCTGTAAGAATTGTCATCCATATATATTTCTATAAAAAAGTGTTTATTTGTGCAGAATGTGTTATTTTTAATATACACTCAATTGAAAAACGACGGGTTGTATTTGCCGAAACCGCAGGGTTGATTTGTAAGGTTTGGATATAATAGACGTTTTCAGGAATTAAAGTTGAATCCAAAAACCCTCCGGACACTGAAATCATTATTCATGGCGCAAGCTTATGGGCACAGTTGTTGAAATAAAGGATCTTTCCATTGACCGTATAAGAGATATTTCTTCATGGGTGTCTTCCGCCCATGATTTAAATCGGCTTTTGGAGTTGATCCTGGAATCCGGAACCCGCATGATGCGTGCAAAAGCCAGTTCCCTGCTTTTTCTGGATGAAAAAAAACAGAAACTCTATTTCAAGGTGGCAACCGGGATTAAAAAAGAGGAAATCAAGCAGTTTGAAATTAAAGTGGGACAAGGGATCGCCGGTTACGTTGCACAAACCGGCACGCCGATACTGATAGAAGACGTGTCCAAAGACAAGCGCTGGTACCGTAGCATCAGCGACAAGATGGGTTATAAAACAAAGTCCATCGCCTGCTCCCCTATGAAGGCGGGAAACCGGATCATAGGGGTGATCCAGTTTATCAACAAGGAAGATGACGGCAGTTTTCAGAAAAGCGATTTGGACCTGTTAAACGTGTTCGCCGACCTCGCCGCTCTGGCGATTGTCAACGCGCGGAAGTTTCAGCTTGTTGAACGGGAAAACAGGACGTTGAAGGAAGACCTGGATACCGCCCGTGCAATCATCGGCGAAAGCGCGGCCATCAATAACGTCGTTGTCGAGGCGCTCAGGGTTGCCAATTCACAGGCGAGCACGCTGATCATGGGTGAAAGCGGCACCGGCAAGGAGCTTGTGGCCCGCCTGATTCATCAGGCCAGTCCCCGAAGTGAGCGGCACCTGGTTACCATTAATTGTGCCGCGGTTCCGGAAACCCTCCTCGAAGATGAACTTTTTGGCCATGAAAAAGGCGCTTTTACGGGAGCGGTCGGCCAGAAGGTCGGTAAATTCGAGCTTGCCGATGAGAGCACCATTTTTCTGGATGAGATTTCGGAGATGAGTCAGACCATGCAGGCAAAACTGCTGCGGGTGCTCCAGGACGGGGTTTTTTACAGGGTTGGCGGAAATGTGCCGATTTCAGTCGATATTCGTGTCATGGCGGCTACCAACCGGAATATCGTTGAAGCGATAAAAGAGGGCAGTTTCAGAAAGGATCTGTATTACCGCTTGAACGTCGTGGAACTTCATGTGCCGCCGCTTCGGGAGCGCAAAGAGGACATACCCCTCCTGGCGAAGCATTTCGTCAATATTTTTCAAAGGTTAAAGGGCTGTGTGGACCTTGAAATTACGCCTGAAGCAATGCGTAAGATGCAGCAATATGATTGGCCTGGCAATGTCAGGGAACTGAAAAATGCCATTGAGCGGGCAGTTGTCATGGGCAATGGCCGCCAAATTTTTCC
>SLGU01000033.1 GCA_007136525.1 Desulfobacteraceae bacterium
AAAAGAATGTTTCTGATTCCTTGCGTGATTTGAACCCGTTTCATCGTCATTTGTTAGAACCTGTCTCAAAATTATCTTCCAGCCTGATTTCATTGGTGGGATAATCGAAATCGAAAGAAAATAAAAAGGGTCGCCATCCAGGATGTTCTGGTAGTCGGGAATGCATTTCCCGAAACCGAAAGCCGGAAGCGCAAGGCGGAAATCGATTTCGATCCTGATAAAACCAAATCCCAACAAACGACTGCGCCGGACGCTCATTGCTACGTGCCAGTGATCCTTGACGTTACTGTCTTCTTGCAACGCCAGCGCATGCATGTCAGGCTAAGCCAAAACATATGTGTTCAATTTGACGATTGTGTGACAAATAAATGAAGATATCGGGAAATAACGCTGTCACGTGAAAGACAACGGAAGTACACGAAATTGTAACATTGGGCCCTTACATATTGGGTTGGCAGCCCCTTCATGTCAGGCGGGGATCAATCCGATGGAAACTGCTTCTGAAAAAACACTGAAGTAGTCAGGCATCCTGGAAGTCAGCGACAATGCCGGCAGCGGCTTTATTGAATATCGTTACAACAGGGTTTTACTTATTATGCCGATGGAGTATTTGATTTTAGCACTGGGATTTGCTGTTGGTTTCCACATGTCCTGGAATATTGGTGCAAATGATGTGGCAAACTCGATGGCATCCGCCGTGGGGGCAAAAGCGATCACCCTCCGGCAGGCCATTGTTATTGCAGGGATACTGGTTATCATTGGCGCCATATTTATTGGCGGCCATGTAACCGATACGATCCGCAGCGGCATTATTTCTCCCCAGGTTCTCGAAGACCCCAAAATCGCCATGATCGGGGCCTTTTCAGCCCTGATGGCGGCGGCTATGTGGGTTTCTTTTGCCACTTGGAAATCATTGCCGGTATCGACCACCCATTCCGTTGTCGGCGCCATGGTCGGCTTCGGCCTGATTACGGGCGGCTTTGGCGTGATAAACTGGGGTGTGCTGGGAGCCGTTGTCGGAAGCTGGCTCATTTCACCGGTTTTCAGCATGACCATCGCATTTGTAATGTTTCGAATAATCGTTAAATTCGTCCTTGTTCAAAAGGATGCCTTTGCCGCTGCCCTCCGGTTATCCCCTGTTTTTATCGGTATGGCCGTATTCGTCATTGTCATGTCATTTCTGTTCAAAACGCCCGTGGGCAAGCTCATGGCAGTGGGAGACATAACGGCAATGCTGGTGGCAGGGATACTGGGTATTGCCGGCGGTTTCGGGGGGCGAAACCTGCTGGCCCGGCTTTTCATGAAAAAGGGCCGCGCCCGTGATCCGGAAATGATATTCCGCACGATCCAGGTCGGCACGTCATGCTACGTGGCGCTGGCAATCGGCGCAAACGACGTGGCAAATGCCATTGGCCCCCTGGCTCTGATTTATTTTTTGACAAAAACCGGAGAAGTGGGCGCCCAGATACCCGTGCCGTTTTACCTGCTGCTTTTCGGCGGGGTGGGCATTGCCATAGGCATTGCCATGGGCGGGGCAAGGGTGATCAAAACCGTTGGCGAAAGGATCACCCTGCTGACCAACACGCGCGGGTATTCCGTGGATTTTGCGGCAGCGACAACCGTTCTTGTGGCCTCGAAGCTCGGTTTGCCGGTATCGACAACCCATGCCGCCGTGGGCGGCGTACTGGGCGTAGGCCTCGCCCGCGGTATTGAAGCGGTCGATTTTTCCGTTGTTTTTAAAATCATGGCATACTGGGTCTTAACCGTTCCTGCAGCGGCCCTGACCTCCATGATTATATTCAAATTGATTCAATCGGTTGTATAGCATGGGAGTGTTCTAACCTTTTTCTTTAATCTCATATATCGTCTCGCCGCTGCCGTCGGAAACCTCCTGGATCTGCCAATGTTTGTCCCGCACCACGGTCATCGGGCCGACGATTTTAGTATAGGCGGTTTCCATTTCATCCAGGTATTCCAGTATTGCCGCTTTGTCACAGGCACCGCTTTGGATGGCTTCCCGCATCATTTGGATGTTCATGGAGAGTGTCATCAAGGGCGTATTGATTTTATCGCTGAGCCCGCCGGCTATTTTTTTAATGGTGTCGACTTTCTGTAACTCAAGTGTGCGCGTGACATTGTGGACAATGCCCTGATACGTGGGCATGGCGCCGGGCGTGCTTTTCTCAACCACTGCATTGATCACCACATCAATTACCTGGCCGCCGGCCACTTTCCATTTGACCAGTTGTTGCGCGTATCCCTTTTCGTCCAGTTGACGAAGCACCTTTTCGCGCTGGCGCAAATCAACATAGCAATTCATGATGTTGAGTTGAGCCAAATCGTCGGCAACCCCCAAAAGCTGCATCCCGGCCGGGTTCAGGTCAAGGAAATTGCCGGATTTTTCCACCCGGTAGATCATATCCGTGCTGTTCTTGATAATGCTGGAGAGCTTGCGGCGTTCTGCCCGGAGTTCAATTTCCCTGTTCTTCTGGTCGGTGATGTCGATAAGGGTGTGATCGATACGGCGGGGCATACCATGGCCGCGCTCGACAAACAGGGTATTGCCCATGTCCCGCACCCACCGGATCGCCCGGTCGTTTCGGACAATCATGTATTCCATCTCGGCGCTTTCCTGCACATCAGGGAAACCGTTATAAAATTCCATCACCTGGGGGAGAAAATCGGGATGAACAAAATCAAAAAGGTGCTTTCTGCCTTGCATGATGTCCTTGACCGAACAACCCAGCAGGGCCTCAACATACCTGTTGACCAGCAGAATATCGTTGCAGTCGTAAGGGGCTAATGACATCAGAACGCTTTCGGTGTCATCCAGGTGGCTGTGCATGCGGCGATTGTCCCGCTGCAGCGCAATGATGCTATCCTGGAATGTCGTAATGTCTGTCAGGCTGCAGCAAATACCCGTTTTATCGGCATAAATGCCGTGCAGGGTCAAAGAAAAAGCCTGAAGGCGAACCCAGCGTCCTGCACTGGCAGCTCGTTGCAACCGAAAATCAACGGTGCCCGTGGATGCAATATCGATCTGTCGCAGGTAGTCTATAACAACCAGGCGGTCGGCTTCGGGTACCAACTCGATAAACTTGAGGCCGAGAACTTCACCCCGGTTCTTTCCGGTCATCTTGCATAATGCTGCATTGGCATAAATTACGCGGCTATTGAGGACTACCGCGATTCCCTCGGAAAGCAGGGAAAGGATATTGCGGCAGGGAATGGGGTTGGCGGATGGAAACCGGTCATCTGTGTTATTGTTTGTCATGATTCTAAATATGGTCAAATGGCAGTGTTATGTCAAGCGTCTTCTCATCCGGCGGTTTTCTATGGGGAATCCTTATTGGCCCCGTTTTGACAGCCTCGCCCGACGGCATTTCATCGATGGGGAAAAAAAGATTGTATCGGGTGCGGTTTTTGGTATTGTCTAAAGAAGATAAAAATGAAAAAAGTCGAGATCAGAGGACTTTGAAAAAAGTCCAAGATCAAGGCTTGCGCAATTTTTAAAGAATTGAGCGTACTTAGCCGTACGTGAGATTCTTCGGAAATTGCGCGTAACGCAGATATTGGACTTTTTGCGAAGTCGTCAAAGAAAGTGATCCCATGCAGCGATGACATTCTGCCACCGGCGGCAACCGCTGCAAAATGATGCCCATTAGAAAACAGGCCATGCGCATGCACATCAAACGAAAAATACAAAA
>SLGU01000101.1 GCA_007136525.1 Desulfobacteraceae bacterium
ATACCTTCCATAGCGCCAAGTCGGTATTAGGAAACCGGCAAAAAATGCTGAAAATGTTGATAAAACGATTTATATTTGCAAAAAAATTTATACGGAAGTGGAAATGATGGGAAATATCAGGAAACCTTTATTGTGGACCTGCACCGAATGTTTTTTACTGTTTTACCGGGCAGACCAGTGCATACATCTCCGGATATTTGCGTATATTGGGATATGACGCCCGCAGCCTGGAATTCGGCGCCAATTCAATGATTTTTGACAGAATGAAACAGAATAACGTCCCGAATACATTTTTGCGGGATACCGAAATCATGAATTATAATTATGTCTCCGGAGGGCAGTAAATAATATATCCTTGATAGCGGCGCTACTGTCATAATGCCAAGCGATCCGGCGCTTGGTAAAAAATCTGCTGCAATCCCGATTTGGAGGTTTTTTATGAAAAAGGTGTTACTGCTCTGTATCTGTGCAACCGGTTTTCTTTTTTTGGTGATGATACATTCAGGTTGTGTGGATAAACGACCCGTCCAGCCGGACAAGGCAATAAATGGCATCGCTTCCTGCCTGGGGTGCCACACCAATTATACGGCATTGCAAGAACTGGCTGACCCGGATACCGACCCGCCCGCAGAAGGGTGCGGAGGAGCTGCACCTTTTATCGAGCCGTTTGACCGGGTTTTCATGGGCGGCCCCGGTTTTGAGCGGTTTCAGAATTCAGTCCACGGACAGATTGGTTGTACAGCCTGTCATGGAGGCATAGATAACACGGGTGACAAGGCAAAAGCGCATTCCGGCGATTTCGTCCGTTCACCATCGACCGACCCCCGAACGGCCTGCGGCGACTGCCACTATGAAATTGTTGAAAATTTCGAAGGAAGCATACACCAGAAAGGTTGGGGGCAGAAAAACAGTGTTGCCTTGAGGCTGGGATACGATTCATATGACCAACTGCCGGATGCGATCCACGAAGGGTATGAGCAGAACTGCGCCACGTGCCATGCGGATTGCGGTTCGTGCCATGTCACCCGGCCGAGTGCCGGCGGCGGTGGGCTTTACAAAGGGCACGATTTCCAACGAACCCCTGACATGCGGGATAATTGCGTGGCCTGCCATTCCAGCAGGGGAGGGCACGCCTATTTCGGTCTTGGTGCGGGCACGAATCCGGATGTGCACTTGACCCGTGCCGGTTTCACTTGCAAGGATTGCCACACCCAGAAAAATGTCCACGGTGATGGCAATATCTACGCCAACCGCTATGAATCGGCCCTGAATCCTGCATGCAACGACTGCCACATGGATTATGACGACGGAAACGCTTACCATGAAGCCCACAAGGGAGATTTCAACTGCCATGTCTGCCATGCCCAGGATTACAACAATTGCGGCAGCTGTCACATCGGCGGCGAGGGTGCCCGGATTCCCTCCCACCTGAACTACAAAATCGGCATGAACCCGATTCCTGAAACCCGGCCCTACCGGATGGCCCTTCTGCGCAGAACACCGGCCGCACCGGATTCATGGTCCGTTTACGGGGTTCCTGAGGCCGAAAACTTCAATGCAAAAACCACGTTCAATTACACAACGCCGCACAATATACAGAAATGGACAACTCGTACGCGGGTGAGCCAAGGGAATACCTGTTACGCCAACTGCCATGTACGTCCCGATGAGCCTATAAACCACAATCGCGAGCTCTACCTCTTCAAAAGCGACCTGGAAAAAGAATGGGAGAAATCTGCGAACAAGGATATCGTGGTTGACGGCAGACTGCCGAAAGGCTGGGAATAACATATAAAAAGAAAAAAAGGAGTAACTGATGAACCAGAATTATACAAAAAGGCTGTTTTTGTGGATTGCTTTCACGGCAGCAATGCTGATTGCCCTCGCGCCCGGGTGCGCACACATGGACCGTCAGCCGGAGGCTGTAAATGAAACGCAAATATTGCTCGATTTTTTTGAAACCGAACGGGACTACCTGCACACCGGCGGATCGTTTATCATCACCGCCCAGGACTTAAGGGTAAACCTGCTCACCAGAAAGGATCAGCAGTACCTGATCGACGTTCGTTCACCGGAAGCCTTTGCAAAGGGCCATATCGATGGATCCGTCCATGTGGACATTCATGATGTCTACAACCACGTTAAAAACATCGATGCAGAGGCCTACGAAAATATTGTTCTCATCTGTTTTGCGGGACAGGCCACCGGTTACCTGACAAGCCTGCTCCGCGCCGCTGGCTACGCCAATGCTGTTTCCCTGAAATGGGGAATCAGTTCATGGAACCATGTTTTTGCGGAGGACTCATGGCTGAAAAATATCAGCAGCGCGCGTATGGCCGAATTCGTCCATACGGAATCGCCATCCAAAAACGAACCCGGACCACTTCCGCGCCTTAACACCGGGAAAACAGAACCACTGGAAATTCTCGAGGCGCGGCTCGAAAGACTTTTTGCGGAGGGCTTTGGACCGGTCATGGTCGGGCACTGCTGCCTCTTTCACGATTTTTACGCCAATGGCGGGTATTACATCATCAACTACTGGACGCCCGATCTATACAGAAAACAAGGCCATGTCCCGGGGGCAGTCAATTATCCGCCCGGCACACAGCCTTTTAGGAGCGAAAACGACCTGCTGACGCTTTCTACGGAAATTCCCAATGTGCTTTACTGTTTTACGGGCCAGACCAGCGCCTATGTTGCCGGATACTTGAAAATTCTGGGATACGACGCCCGTTCGCTGCTTTTCGGCGCAAATGCGATGATTTATGACCGTATGCGCCAGAACAATGTACCCAACACATTTCTGCCGGATAAAGAAATCATGAACTATGAATACGTTTCCGGAAGATAGCAAAAAAACTACCTTTGAAAGGAGGGCACTGCAATAAGCCGGCAGGACTGATAGGTACCCGATGACAAAATGTTCAATATCCAGCGGTTCCAGTTCGCCTGTGGGTGTTACAGCTTTTTGACTTTTGCCAGGAAACAAACAATATCGAGGTTGATGAAGATTATTGTACGTTATATCCTAATGTTGTTCCCGGACAATACGTCATGCTTGCCTTGAGATAATTTTCCGGCATGAGCAAGGAGACGCTCGAAAACCTTTTCGAACCATTTTTTACCACTGCTAAAAGCATAAAACGGTTTCATAAGAGAAGTATGAAAAGATATGATAGGCAGGGAAGTAAAATGTATTTTTGCCTTGTTTGCACCGGCATCTTCCTGTTAACGGTAATGGGTCCATTTTCTTCCGGTTTTGCCCAGAATTCCCAAAAACAGAAGCTGTCCCTGGAACAGGCCGTCGTATGCGAGGATATCAAAGACTTTCGGCCCGTTAATCCGGGACTCATTTTTTCCATTGAAAATGGCAGCATCATATGCTTTACGCGTTTTGCAGCCATTTCGAGGGAAACGTTCATTTGGCATCGTTGGTATCGGAAAGGTGAGCTGGTAGCGGAGAAACAGCTTGTCTTGAAGCCGCCGCAATGGTCGACCTACAGCCTCATCCAGCTGCGTGAATTCGACAAGGGCCCATGGCGCGTAGATATCGTGGATGCAAATGATCAGGTTTTAACCACTTTACGATTCAGCGTAACCGAATAGCGGCCCATGTTACCCATAGAACCCCTGACCACCATGATTCGCTGGCAGGATATCATTGATATCCTTCTGA
>SLGU01000038.1 GCA_007136525.1 Desulfobacteraceae bacterium
AGGGAGTGGCGGCGCGGCAGCCTTTCCAGTGATATGATTTTTCGCACGGATAACCCCGTTTGATTGTATTGGAGCCATTCGAAAAATGACATTCAAGAATCCGGATGATGCGACTTTCCGGAAAAAATACAATTATTTTAAAAGCCTTTTGGCCAATAACAACCAGGCGCTTGCCCTGATCAACGACTTGGAGAATATCGTTCTTGAGCATAAACCCTTTGATTATGATGATGTTCTCCGGCAATGCGAGCAGCTTGTCAAAAAGGTTTATGAAATTGTCGAAGATATCAACGCCGTTTCCAGGGGAAAATACGAGGACCTGTTTGTGGCGGCTGAAAGAATCGGGATATCGGTTCTCAGGGAGTTTAATCATCGTAAAAGGATTGAAAAAACGACCTGGACACTCCCCCTGGCAAGCCTGAGCCACGAAAACCAGTCCCAGGTGGGAAACAAGGCCGCTAACCTGGCGGAGATATCCAACCGGGCGAACCTTCCCACCCCGCGGGGTTTTTCCATCACCGCGTTTGCCTGCCATGAGTTCTTCAAGGCAGCAGGCCTTTATGAATTGATCCGGGAGGAAATGAGGGGTCTGGATGTCAAGGACGGAGAGAGTCTTGAAAACACATGTTCCCGGATTCAGAAGATGATCATGGACGCCCCGCTTCCGGACGGGGTACATAATGCCATTCAAAAAGAGCTGAAAAGCCTGACGGATGAGTTCGGCGACCATATCCGGATGGCCGTTCGCAGCAGTGCCACGGGCGAGGACTCCCAGCATGCATCGTTTGCGGGCCAGCATACTTCCGTCCTCAATGTGCTGCCCCGTGACATGATACGCGCCTACAAGGAAGTTGTTGCCAGCACTTTTAACTCGAGGGCTGTTTTTTACCGCAGAAAAAAGGGCTACCGTGACCTTGACGTGTTGATGAGCGTCCTGTGCCTGATGATGATCGACGCTCGTGCCAGCGGGTGCCTGTATACCATCGACCCCAGTGATCCGATGAATGACGACATATTTATCAATGCCAACTGGGGCCTGGGAGCCAGTGTGGTTGACGGTTCAGTGCCGACTGACTACTGGCAGATTTCGAAGAAGGACCGGCGCATCGTCATGCAGGATATTCCCGTTAAAAAAGAGATGCAGGTGATGAGCGGCGAATATGGTCTGGCAAAAGTCCCCGTGCCCCCGGAAAAGCAGAAAGAACCTTGCCTGTCAGCCGAAGAATTGAAGCGGCTCGTGGAATTCGGCCTGAAGCTGGAAAACCATTTCGATGAACCGCTGGATATTGAATGGGCCGTTGATCAGGCCGGGGAGATGTTTGTGCTCCAGGCCAGGCCCCTGCAGCGCGTCAAACAGGCAAGTGGAGCGGACTACCAACAGGAAAAGGATGATGGCCATTCCCATGAAATGCTCATGAGCGGCGGTATGACCGCCTCCCCGGGGAGCGCCTGGGGCCCGGTATATGTTCTTGAAGAAGAAGATGGTCTTTCCGACGTTCCGGAAGGCACCATTCTGGTAACCCGGCAGACATCCCCTGACTATGTTGCCGCCATGTCCAGAGTTTGCGGCATTATTACAGATGTGGGCAGTGTGACCGGTCATATGGCATCGGTTGCCAGGGAATTCGGTATCCCCGCTCTGGTTGGAACGGGGATCGGCACAACTACCTTAAAACAGAGTGAAATCATCACGCTGGATGCATCCCGCCGGCATGTTTTCAGGGGGAAAGTTGAAAGTATCCTGAACAAGAAGCCCCCGGCGAACATCATGAAAGACAGCCCGGTGTTCAAGCTGGTCCGGCAGGTTCTGAAAAAAATTATTCCTTTGCATTTGATTGACCCGAATTCGGACAATTTTTCGCCGGTGGGGTGTTTAACGCTTCATGACATTGTGCGTTTCGCCCATGAAATGGCTATGCGGGAGATGTTCATGATCGGGGAGGATGTAAAGGAGAACCAGGGCCAGTACATGTCCATCATACTCAACACGTCTTTGCCCCTCAATATATATGTGCTCGACCTGGGCGGGGGGGTCAGGGGCTGTGCAGGCGGGGCTTCGGTGACGCATGATGACATTGTGTCCATTCCATTTAAAGCGCTTTTGAAAGGGATGTCCCACAGGGACGTAAGATGGACAGGGCAAACATCTGTTACCCCCATAGCCGCCCACACAAACGGCTCCGCAATTTCAGAAGGAGACGTTCACGCAGCGCCGGAGCATCCGGGAGGGCCGCACTATGCCATTATCTCGGACGAATATGTCAATTTCAGCCTGAAACTGGGGTATAATTTCGTCACCATTGACGCTTTCTGCTCAAGCCGGGTGAATGACAATTACATTAAACTGTCCTTCAAAGGGGGCGCGGCTGATATCGGGCGGCGGAAACGTCGCGCGGGTCTTGTGGAGGGGGTTCTCAGGAAGCTCGGGTTCAAGGTGGAGGCCAAGGTGGATATGCTTTTTGCGGAAATGAAAAAGTATGATCTTCACAGAACCCAGGAGAAGCTGGATATTATCGGGCGCTTGCTGGGGTCTGTCCGCTTCCTGGATGTGGTCCTGACCGATGAAGGGCAGCTCGCCTGGTATGTGGACGAGTTTTTGCGCGGTAATTATGTGTTCAAAGGCAATTAGACGGGTTATAGCAGGCCCGGTCCCGGGCATCAGGGGTCATACATTTTCAGTGTCGATGTCCGGCTGTTTCAGCGGCAGCGTTACAGTGAATGCCGTTCCCCGGCCCACCTCGCTGGTCATGAAAATGGTTCCGCCTATTCGCTCGATGATGCCATGGCAAATTGACAGCCCCAGCCCCGTCCCTTTGCCGGTTTCTTTTGTTGTAAAAAAAGGGTCGAACACCTTGTGTTGATTTTCATAAGGAATGCCCGTGCCGGTATCGTCGATGACAACACGGATACGATCACCTTTTTCCTTTCGGGTTGTGATGCGGATTTCTCCTTCAGATGCATGAATGGCTTCCATTGCATTGTTGATCAGGTTGAAAAAAACCTGCCTGAGTTGCGATGGGTCGGCCTGGACGAAAGGCAGTTTATTTTCATAATTCCGGATAAACCGGATGGACAGGAGCGCGGCATCCCGTTCTTTCAGGCGCACAAGCTCGTCTATAAGCCGGTTGATGTCGATCTGCTCAATTTCGGAATCCATTTTTCTGCCGAAACTCAACAATTTGTGGGTAATCTCCCTGCACCGGCCCGCCTGCCGGTCAATTTCCCGCAATGATTCCATCAGTTCATCATGATCCGGGATATTCTGCATGCTCTCACGGCTGAGAATATCCTGCATCCATCCCGCTTCTTCCTTAATGCAGGCCAGGGGGTTGTTGATTTCATGTGCAATGCCGACAGATAATTGGCTGATGGATGTCATTTTTTTCGAGTGAAGAATCCGATCGTTGATAACGCGCCTCTGTCTTTCAATATGTTTCATTTTTCGCAAAAGCAGTTTCGTCCCGATAAGGACGAACAAGAGCAGGGACGAAATCAGCACGAGAAAAACCGGATAATCGGTCTCCCTTTCCCTTGCCGCCAGGCGTTTGAAATCTCCCAGGCCCGGCAGTTCAATGACGGAAGGGTTTGGGTTCGGCTGCCCGGAAATATGGCCGGGGCCATCTGATTCGAGCCTTGAAAACAGATTGCTTTCAATAAGCCGGGGATTTCTG
>SLGU01000289.1 GCA_007136525.1 Desulfobacteraceae bacterium
ATTGAGAACGACGGCTGCAACCCCGCAGCATGACCCGACCAGCGCGCCGAACGCGATCAGCAGAAGCCGGTCATCGCCGCCCAGCCATTGGGGGGATGCACCGACCCATCGCTTGAATTTTGAATATGCGGCCAATGTCGTTATGCCGTCCTTATTTCCGGGTTTTGAAAAGAACGGGCAATGTTATCGAAGGCCCTGATCCAGCCTGTTTTCAAATTCAGCCACCGCTTCCAGGAACCGCTCCCTGTCCGGCCTTAGCTTCAAAAGGCGCAAAAAAGCATCCTCCCTGAGGCAGAACGATATCCGTGAAAGAAGGCTCAGGTGCTGCTTAGCCGACGGCGTGACGAGCACAAACAGGGCATCAACCGGCTTTTTGTCCACCGCACGAAAATCAACGGGCGTTTCCAGGAAACAGACCCCTATCTGGGTATCCACCGCCTTGTCCTGAAGCGGCGTGCGCGGATGGGGCACGGCCACCCCTTTGCCGATGCCGGTTGACATCATCTGCTCCCTGTCAAGCAGCTTTTCATAGAGGATATCCCTTGATTCCCTGTCGGGAAGGCCTTCCAACCGGTCTGCAGCCGCATGGAGC
Organism: Desulfobacteraceae bacterium; assembly: GCA_007136525.1. Next base: position 593 of record SLGU01000289.1, read on the forward strand.
ACCTCGCTCACGCTGCGCCCGGGAACATCGTAATGGACACCGCCGCATGACATGGCGGCAACCAGCCCGTCCGGCGCTTTTTCCTCCCCAGGCCTTGCTCTACCGGGCATGACAAACCGGATGTTATGGGCTGCAGCCCATTTTTCCAGGACTTCCCTGTTAAAAATGCACGCGTCCCCCTTTCGCTTCACCGGAATCCGCCCCTGACGGATCCACCGTTCGACCGTACCGGGATCCGTGTTCATGCATTCCGCGAATTCAAACAATGGCACATCCATCATGAAAACCGCCTTTTGATTTTCCTGTCACGACAGCGGGTTCGGGCATCGTGAAATATCGTTTACGACTTCGCAAAAGCCCTATATCTGCGGCGAGCAATCTTTGAAGAATCTCACGTACGGCTAAGTACGCTCAATACTTCAAAAATTGCACGCGCCTGGATCTTGAACGTTTTACACAGCCGTCTGAAAACGACTTTAGTTCATCATCGTTATCAAAAACATATATTTTTAACAGGGGCGCAGAAAGAAAGCAACCAAACAAAACGGGTCAGGAGGTTTGATCGGGATTTTCAGGCGGTTCGTCCTCCGTATACCCCTTGATCCACCAGTCGTCCCAGTTGCGTATGGTAATCGCTGCGGCAAGCTTTTTCCCCAGATCGGTTTTCAGGCGATTGACAACAAAGGGGAGCCATTTTTCCGGGGTTTTGGCCCCCGTGTCCGAAAGCGATTTCAGATCGAGAATAAACGATATCTGGTCCGCGTCATGGGCAAGCTTCGCCTCAAGGGTTTTCTGCCCGTTGAATTCCTCCAACAACCCTTTTATGTCGTGACCGAAAGGCACCTTAACGGTCGCATCGGCAATGGCCTTTGCCTCATCAGCCCTCACGTACTTCTTCTGGACATAATTCAAATCCCCGGTCCTGGCTTCTGCCAGGTCATGCACCAGGCACATGGAGATCAACCGCAAGGGATCGGCTTCCGGTGTCATGCGGGCCATGACATAAGCGATGAATGTCGTGGAAAAACAGTGCTCAGCAACCGATTCTTTACCGGTGCCAAGAAAATGGTACCCGGCCCGGGGAATCTCTTTGAGCATTTTTACCTCAAACAACAGATCCGCAATCGCCTTCATGAACGCTCCTTTTAAGTCCAACCTGCCATATATAAATGATCAATTTCAACCGGGTGGTGCCGGCCTGTGCTGTCAAAGATCAACAGCGCCTTCCCGGATCATGCACTCAAGTACCCCATCAGCCATGAAAAAACGACCAAAACCGCTGCACACAACCCGCAAATCCATTGGCTGCGCTCGGTGATGCGGCCGGGCGCATACAACGCATAGCCGATTCCCACGATTATACCGGCAAGAAAACCGAACAGGTGGGCGCCAAGATCCACCCGTTCTCCGGTGCCGAGAATTCCAAGCAAGGCAATGCCTCCAAGGATCGGCAGCCACGGCTTGGCGCGGCGGCCGCCCCTTCTGCGGCGATGCACAAACTGGTATGCGGAAAGAACCCCGACAGCCCCGAAAACAGCGGTTGATGCGCCGATGGACAAATGGGCGTCCTGGTACATGATGGCATTGGCCATGTTGCCGAAGGCCCCTGACAGCAGAACCATGAGGCATCCCACTCCCCACCCGGACACCTGTGCGACGGCCGTGGCGAAAATGGCCATGCCGACCATGTTCCCCACCAGGTGAACGGAATCCGCGTGCAAAAACAGCGCGGTAATGGTCCTGAACCATTCACCGTCATTGATCCGGGCGGCGGATGCACCGAAATTGTTCCAGAAATCGACTGCCGCGCCGGTGCTTTGCACGTAAAAATGAACCGCCCCCAGGAAAACGGCAATCCACACGCCTGCGAACCCGTGATCCTTATCCTCGGCAGGGGCATCCGGCAGGGAATGTTCCATGCGGTTTTCGATGAAATACTGCCCGATGGCATGGCGGGCATGGCCCATATGGTACTCATCCACGAATATGGCGAACCCCCGGTCCTGCTTTTTGACGCGGTGGGGGATATAGGACGCCTTCAGTATCAGGCTGCACAGGTCAGCCTCTTTTTGCGACAGATTTTCGTAGAGTTCAATCATCTTTTTCGACTGCCCGGCGACCCAACGGCCTGTGGACTATTCTTTTCCAGGAGCGGCGTACCCATTATCCCGAAATCCATTCGACTTAGTGGTCGTGGGCATAAATGCAGTGACGCACCGAGATGGTCGAGGCGCCCGTCCCGCAAGGCGCGAGAAGCGAGAATACCGGGCGTATTTGAGCGCCAAGCAACGCCGCCGGGACAGGATGCACCGGCCATCGAATGCCGCTGTATTTATGCCCACGACCACTTAGATAACACGGATGCCGCCCATATGCAAAAAAAGGTTTCAGCCACAACCGGTTGGAGAAAATATGGCGCCGGGCCAACCCCTGGGAGTGCCAAGGGGCTTGACAAACAGGAAATCGAACCCATTTTTATTGAGTTACAAACTGAACCCTTTTTTTTGCCGATAAACTATATACTACCGTTATTTCAGTAACTTTTTAAATGAAACAGGAGCATGCGCTATGACACCGAACACCGAAACCTTCGAATTCCAGACAGAGGTCAAACAACTTCTCCATATCATTGTCAACTCACTTTATTCAAACCGGGAGATCTTTCTCCGGGAATTGATTTCAAATGCATCGGATGCCATTGACAAGCTCAATTTTGAAGCGCAAACCAACCCCGATATCCTCGGGGATGACCCGGAATTCAAGATCAAGCTCATTCCGGACAAGGAGAAAAACACCCTTACGGTGTCCGACAACGGCATCGGAATGACCCGGGACGAGGTTGTGGAAAACCTCGGCACCATCGCAAAAAGCGGCACGGCGGCATTCATCAAGGCCCTGGAGCAGTCAAAAAAGGAAAACGCCTTGTCCGCCGAAATGATCGGCCAGTTCGGCGTCGGTTTTTACAGTGCCTTTATCGTGGCCGACAGGATCACCGTGATCACCCGGAGCCCCCATGAAGACAAGGCCGTCAGGTGGGAATCCGAAGGCCAGGGGGAGTTTACCCTTGAGGAAACCGAC
>SLGU01000113.1 GCA_007136525.1 Desulfobacteraceae bacterium
CTTCATGGCCATGTACGAAGACAGCCTGAAAGCGATCAAATCAGGGCATGTCATCGAGGGGGAAATTGTTGCTATTGAAAAAGACCATGTGCTGATCGACATCGGATACAAAAGCGAAGGCCTGGTATCAAAAAAAGAATTTCTGGATGCCGACGGCCGCCTGACGGTCAATCTGGGCGACCGGGTGGACGTTTTCCTGGTCCGTAAGGAAGAAGACGGGTATCCCGTGCTGTCCCGGGAGGAGGCCATCCGGGACAGGGTTTTCGATACATTGAAAGACGCCTTTGAAAACGGACGGACCATCGAGGGAAAAATTATTGCACGCATCAAGGGCGGCTACGTGGTGGATATGGGCCTGAACGCCTTTCTGCCGGCATCACAACTGGATGACAAACCGGTCAAAAATCCTGAGGACTGGTTTGACAAGCCATTGGAATTCAGAATTGTCCAGTTCAGCAAGCAGGACCGGAATGTCGTCCTTTCGCGGCGCGTACTCATTGAAGAAGAGAAAAAAAGGCTTTCGGAAAAAACATTGTCTACAATAAAGGTGGGCGACATTGTCTCGGGCACGGTCAGAAACATCACAGATTACGGCCTTTTTGTCGATATCGGGGGCATAAACGGTTTGGTGCATATCAGCAATATTTCCTGGGGGCCGGTACGACATCCATCCGAATTCAACATGATAGACGAGCAGATAAAAGTAAAAATCCTGGACATCGATGCAGACAGTAAAAAAATTTCACTGGGCATCAAGCAATTGACGCAGGACCCATGGGAAAGCGTTGAACAAAAATGGCCGGTGGGGTCCAAGGTTTCCGGGAAGGTCATCAGCCTCAAAAATTATGGTGCGTTCGTTTCTATTGAAGAAGGGGTTGTCGGGCTCATCGCCTTGTCCGATCTTTCATGGACGCAGAAGATACGGCATCCCAACCAGGTGCTTAAAATCAATGATGAAATCGAATGCCGGGTGCTTTCAATCGATACGGAAAAGCGGCAGATGTCGCTGGGGTTGAAACAGCTTGAAGCCAACCCGTGGGACAGGATTCAAAAGGATTATCCGGAAGGAACCGTTATTGAAGGCGTCGTCCGGCAAGTAACGGATTTCGGCATTTTCATCGGCATCACGGAAGAGATAGACGGGCTCGTGCACCTATCGGACCTGCCGCCAGGACAGAAAAAAATCGATGCCCATTATCGGAAAGGGCAATCTGTTCAGGCCAGGATTCTCGAAATCGACCGCAAAAACGAACGGGTCAAACTGGGCGTCAAGCAGCTTGCCCCGGATCCATGGTCTGTCCTTCCGGCAAAATATCCCCCGGGAACGGCCGTATCCGGGAAAATAGCAAACATTGCCGACTTTGGCATTTTTCTGGAAATCGAAGAAGGCGTCCAGGGGCTGGTCCATATTTCCGAAATCCCCCATGAAACCGGCGAAAACCCCTTGGAACGATTCAAGGCCGGAGACCAGATGGACGCGATCGTTCTGGAAGTAAAGGTCGATGCAAAAAAAATGCGGCTGTCGATGAAGCAGGACGCACCGGAACAAGCGAAGCTGCAGGAGCAAAAAGAAGAATCAACGGGTTTCGGGTCACTGCTCAAGGAAAAAATTGAGCAGCAAAAAGAAGACACCGGGCAATAATGCCCCGGTGGGGTATGAGCGTAGGGCAGCGTTAATATGCCCCGGAGGGCTATGTGCGTATGACCGCGTTAATATGCCCCGGAGGGGCATGAGAACATAGCCGGTGGTTTCAACCACCGGTTTTACAGGGACCCCTATTACCCCAGAGTCCTGAAGGGACGACATTGGATAAATCTGTCGTCCCTTCAGGACTCTGGTGTTGTACTGCACCCTTTTCCGGTGGTTAAAACCACCGGCTATATTACATATCCCCTCCGGGGATTAGGGTGAAGAAGGGACTGAAACTTCCACACGCTGCAAAAAAGGCCTCGCCAACCGCTAACGACCGACCGAAACGGTCGGAAACCGATCCGCATCCGTGTGCGGAAAAAATTTAGCCGCACTGAAACGGTTCATGAAATCCTGGTTGACGTTGAGTTCCAGGTAGGTGATGCGGCGCCGGACGGCCTCGATTTGATCCATGACGTCCCTTTGCGCCAGAAGGCGAATGGCCCCTTCCAGTGAAGAATTACCCAGCGACCGGTATGTATCTTCAGGCAGATCCGGAATCATGCCGATGGATATGGCAGACCGGGGCTTTATGAACGATCCGAATGTGCCTGCAACGTAAAAGGCCCGGATGTCTTCAAAACGGATTCCCACGTAGCCCAGGAGGGTCTCCAGAATCGTATACATGGCGGCCTTTGAACGCACAAGGCTGTCAATATCCATCTGGCTGATGGTCATGGCCTCGCCGCTTGAAGACATGTCCGCCTTTACAACCACAATGTGCGGGATCCCGTCGATTTCCAAATACCTTTCCCCGCATGCCTCGGGAACCAACCGTCCACGGATATCCATCATCCCGGAAAGAAAAAGGGCGGCAGCCAGGTCGATCATGCCTGAACCGCAGATGCCTTTGGATCGCTGGTCATCAATGGTGCTGACCTGAAATTCGCGGGTTACGGGGTCAATGGCGACCGTATCGATGGCGCCCGGTCCTGCGGCCATGCCGATTTTCGACATGCCGCCTTCCAGTGCCGGACCGGCTGCCCCGGCGCATGCGACCAGCCATTCGCTGTTTCCCAAAAGCACTTCCGCGTTGGTTCCCACGTCTACAAGGACTGATACATCCTTGGATTCGTGAAACCCTGCATAACATGCACCCGCAATCAAGTCGCCGCCGAAATAGCTTCCCACGTTGGGAAAAATGAAAACACGCCCGTTTTCGTTCATATGAATGCCCAAGTCGTCAGCCCTGACGGTACCGAAGGTATTGGCCGCCGGAATATACGGCTCCCGAATGATGCCGTAGGGACTGATTCCCGCAAAAAGGTGCGCCATGCTCGTGTTGCCGGCCACCGCCATAAGGCAGATGCGCTCGCGGGCCATGCCCGTTTCCGTACACATCCGGCTGATTTCCGCGTTTACGGCATCAATGATAAGGCCATGAAGATGGTCCAACCCGCCCGGCGTATTCGCATAATGGATGCGCCCCAGGATATCGGGGCTGATTTCACCCTGGGGATTGTCAAACGTGGTCTGAAAAAGGCTTTTCCCGGCGGCGAGATCCCTCATATCCATGACGACCCGGGTGGTGCCGAGATCAACGGCGATACCGATTACCGGCCGGGGGTCGTCGACCGGCAGCACATCGACAAGATACACATGGCCGCCGCTTCCGAAGAAAACACAGTTGCATCGGTACTGCCAATCCTTCAGGCGCTCCGGAATGCCTTTCATCACAGCCGGGTCGATCTGGATGTCGGCAGCCCCGGTTTTACGCAGAAGCGCCTTTTTCAACCGATCGGCATCCGCCGTATTGTCGTTGAGAGATGGCGGTTCCAATTCGATGTGCGCCACCCATCCGGATTCATGCGTGTCCATGCGTTCTGTCACCTTGAAAATGGTTGCGGGTCATCAGGAAGATCCCGCTGATGGGGGAGCCTTGCCGCCTCCCACACAAAGAAAGGCGCCCGTAAAGGGCGCCCCAGGGCCTTGAGCTCCGGCCTTTTACAATAATGAAAAAAACTAACGCTGATGGC
>SLGU01000320.1 GCA_007136525.1 Desulfobacteraceae bacterium
AAAGTCACTTTGGGACGGCAAAGAAAAAAGTTCAAGATCCAGGCGCGAGCAATTTTTGAAGAATTGATAGTACTTATGTGTACGTGAGATTCTTCAAAGATTGCTCGCAACGCAGATATTGGACTTTTTTCGAAGCCGTCAATATTGGTGGAACTAAAAAAACAACCATTCAATATGCATTCATTCATCGAAGCAACTGTTCCGACAGGAGAGCGGCTATTTACCATTTGCCTGCAACGCAGTTATCGTTAATGAAGTGGTTTTTGATAATGCATCAAGCCGCTTCTAAGGGATTGAGCCATTGAAAACGAGGGATGACGGGGCTTATTATCAGGAGGGAAAGCAATTGAGGCGTGTTATTCTGGCGTTGCTGACCGTTATGGTGCTCGGTGTTGTTCCCGTTGAAGCACGGGAGCAACTATTGGATGCAAGTGATGATGCGTACGCTATCGGCCCTGGCGATGTCCTGGATGTCCGTGTTTTTAGTGAGCCGGAGGTGTCCTCAATGGTAACCGTCCGGATTGACGGAAGAATCTCGCTGCCCCTTGCCGGAGAATTTATGGCTGTCGGTGTGGCGCCTGAAAAACTGGCAGCAGAGATCCGGGAAAGCCTTGAACGGTTTATCGAGTCGCCCAAAGTGACGGTCATACTTGCCGAGAACAGGAGCAAGAGTTACTACATATTGGGACAGGTCGGGTCGCCGGGGGAATATGCCATCCGTCAGCCCGTAACGGTCATACAGGCCATTGCGCGTGCAGGGGGGTTTCTTGAGTGGGCGAACAAACGCAGGATCATGATAGTGGGCGGGCCGGGAACAGGGGATCAAATCACTTATTTCAATTACAATGACTTCCTGAACAGGCCGGACAGCGGGCAGAATGTCTTGATTCAACCGGGGGACACCATTGTTGTGCCCTGAAGGCGTTAAAGGATTGGTTCTCCGGTTGTCGGCCGCATGCCTGGTTTTTGCGCTGGCCGTGATGACGCCGGCGTGCATTGAAGCGGCCCAGAAAACGCTCCGTGGGGAAATTGACCTGCACCAGGGGTATGACTCGAACATCGATCGGGAACCCGAAGATGAGCAATATGAGTCGACATCCAGTGTTACCACGAGGGTTATTTTTTCGCGCTTAACCCAGCGGAGCAACTTTTCGCTGACCTATGCGCCGAGTTTTGTTTACAACTATAAGGCTGAAGAAGAACGGGTCGACCACAGCGCGTCCCTGGGATATGACGTGCAGTTGACGAGAAGGCTGGTCTTTGATCTTGAAAACGCCTATGTCCAGTCAGACGACCCTTATTCGTACAGGGAGTACACGGCGGTTGATGACGGGCCCCCGGAACTTTCGGACAGAAGGGGGCGGAGAAGGTACTGGACCAACCGGCTTTCCGTCTCGACCCGCCTTGAATACGCAGAGGAAAGTATTCTGGGTTTGGGCTACACCCATTATGTGCTCAAAAACAGGGATGACGCGTTTGACGATTTTACAAGGCATTCCCCGTTTGCATCGCTGTCATACCGGTTAAACAGGCAATGGGCGGTTGAATCGAATTATTCATTTATCCGGGGAGATTTCGATGAAGGCGATGATATAAGAACGCATGAGGGGGATATTTACCTTTTTTACCGGTCTTCCCCACAGACCCGTTTTTTTGTTCACGGCGGGTATCTGGAAACGGGTTACGAAACGTCTGATCGCGCTTACAATGTGTATACCGCATCGGTTGGCATCAACCGGGCGTTGTCGCCCTTCAGGAGCCTGGATGTTGACAGCGGCGTTTCATGGATAAAACGGGACGAAGGGTCCGATTCAGAAGCCTTCTATTTGCGGGCGGCTGTTGACAACCGTATTGAAAGGGGCTCCTGGCGAGTGTATGGCGAAAGCGGTTTTGATGAGCGATATTACGATGGCGACGATGATGAGGACCTGAGCCGCTATTGGTTGGCCGGCGCCGGAATCCGGTATTTTTTGACGCCGGGGATAACGGGCAGCATGGGCTTTTCCTTTCGGGAAGATCGATATTTCGAAAGACCGGGATCGGAAAAAGACATGTTATTCAGGGGTGATGCCAGCCTTCGGTATGCGTTCTGGCGATACTATGAGGTGGCCGCCGGTTACACCTATACGGACCTGGATGCAGACCGGGATGCGGACAGCTATGAAAACCATCGTGTTTTCATCCGTCTTGCAGCCGGCAGGGACCTGCTGCGATGGTGAGCCACGATACGATGTGTACGACTGCAAATATAAATAGGGCCATGAGCAGGAAATGAGTGCAGAACCGTCCCAGACCGATATTGTCAAAAAGTATGTGTATCTTTTTTTCGACTGGCATAAGCTGATCCTTTTTGTTTTTTTTCTTGCCGTATCAGTCGGTTATGCCGTTTACCTCCATCAGCCCAAGGTTTATGAGTCTACCGCCGCCATTATGTACCAGCAGCAGCGGGTCAACCCCAGCCGGATGTCCCCGGATGATGAGCGTCAGATCGGGGATATGGTCAATACGCTCACCCAGCAGGTGATGAGCCGGGCCAGCCTGGAAAGGGTTATACGGGAATTCGGCCTTTACCCGGAAATGCAGCAGAACGCCCCCATAGAAGACGTCATAAAAAGAATGCGTGAAAGGGATGTGTCAGTCAACCTGGACCGGGGCCGGGGCAATGTTTTCAGCGTTTCCTACAGAAACAGGGAGCCGGAAACCGCCATGAAGGTGACCAATGTCCTTGCATCGCGATTTATCGAGGAAAATTTGCGCTTCCGGGAGGAGCGCGCGGCTGGCACCACCCGGTACATAAGGGATGAGCTGCGCATGTCCAAGGAGGTTCTTGAAAAAAAAGAAGAGGAGATGCGGGACTACAAGCTCCAGCATTACAACGAGATGCCGGAGCAGCGGGCTTCCAACATGACCCGCCTCAATGCCCTTCAGGAACAGTACCAGTCAACCCAGAGGCGCATACACGATCTCGAGCAGACGCGGTTGCTGGTTTCCGAGCAGATGGAAACCCGCCGGGATCTTCTGCGCCTTGCAGCCGGATCCATTGGGTCGGAAGGCCCTGCCACACTTGGCAGGCGTGACGACCTTTCTGAAGCGCGCCGAACGCTCCAGGAACTGCTGTCGCGCTATACCCCGGAACACCCAGCGGTTATCAGGGCGGAAAACCGCGTGAGGCAGCTTGAAGCGAACCAGGCTGCCCTGGTTTCGGCGAATGATGAAACATTGGAAGAGCAAGGGGACATGGCAATGGGGATCGGGGACCCCCGCATCAGTGAGCTGTCCGTACAATTGAGGGAAATTGAGTTGAATTTGCGGGCGCTGCGGTCTGATGCTGAAAGCACCCGTGAACAGATGAAAAAGTTCCAGGAGTGGATTGATGCGGTGCCGATCCGGGAGGCCGAATGGTCAGCCCTGACAAGGGATTACAATGAATTGAGAACCTATCACGACAATTTGCTGGCGCAGAGCCTCGCGGCAGAGGCCGCTGAAAGCCTGGAAAGACGTCAGCAGGGCAGCCAGTTCAGGGTGGTCGATCCCGCATACACGCCCACAACCCCGCTGAAAGGCACCTTTCTGAAAATATTTTTCATGACGGCGGCAGCGGGAGCCTTGGCCGGATTGGGGCTGGTGGCGGGATTCAGCATGATGGATACGTCTT
>SLGU01000201.1 GCA_007136525.1 Desulfobacteraceae bacterium
CGGCGCGCCCTGTGATAAACGGCAAAGAACACAGGCCGCCTGCCTGCGCTCGCCAGGCGCTATCACCAACCGCCTGCAATGTTGCCTCAGGGCAATACCCAGAACTCCAACCGGGGAAATTGATCCATTTGATAAAAATCCCGCCGCTCCCACAGGGCCAATTTCAATAATGGTATAAACTCCTGATTCTGCAAACATTCACGTAAAAACACGATAAGGACTATTTGGACCGGAAGGTTGTTCAGCCTTTCGGGTGGTATCGGGGTCGAATTTGCAGAACCCGGGTCGAAACATCTGCCTGCCATTAATAAAAATGAGATAATCATAGCCTTGAAAATGTGGACAATCAAATTATAAGGCGATAAAAAGAAAACTATAGGCCAATCCGTCATGCGCCCCCTGCGGCCATAGCGTAAACAACCATATCTCCCAATGCAGGTCAAGTACAAAGGGTGCCTGAGAACTACCGGTTCAAAAATCAAAATACGGATACGAAATGAAGAAGCATCCGGAAAGCATGCGGGACATGAAAACCGCTGCCCGCATCCTGCCTCCTGTACTCATTGCCCACAGGGGCGCCATGGCCGAGGCGCCTGAAAATACCCAAGCCGCATTTGACATCGCCCTTTTGAGGAAAGCCGATGGCATTGAATTTGACGTGCGCCTGACCGCCGACAATGTCCCGGTCATTTTTCATGATGACGATCTTTTGCGGATAACCGGCAGAACCGGACGGGTTTCCGATCTGAATTATAAAACATTGCAAGTCTATGATTATGGCGGGTCGTTTGCAGAAGCATATGCCGGCGCAGGACTGATGCGCCTGGAAGAGGCCTTGCATCTGTATTCAGGCAGGGCTATTTTAATGATTGAGCTGAAAACAGGTGTTGAAAGCGACAACAATTTTTTGAAAAGACGCCGTTTACTGGCGGAAACGGTCACTCAAATGATCGCTGCCACTGTGCCCGCTGCCCGATATGAATATATTCACGTGCTTTCCTTTGACTGCGAAGCACTGTCGATTGCCCATGCTGCTGCCCCGGGCCTGAAATACATGTTGAACCTGGACCCCATCCCGTCCAAAGAATTCTTGTCAAAAGAGGTCAAACCGAGCATATATTATGGATTTGGTATGCATTTTGACGAAATGGAGAAACTTCTGGTAAAACGGTGCCATGACGCCGGAAAAACGATCATGACCTATTCCTGCAACACGAAATGGCAGGTGGCGAAGGCTTTGGATGATGGCGCAGATTATGTGTTAACGGATGATCCCGCCGCTGTACAAAGCCATTTTTCAAAACTGGCAAGGCGTTTTCGTCACGTTTGAATGTCAGGAAATAAGGGGGAAAAACCTTGAAGCAACTGATCTATACCGTGTTTTTGATTCTGGTGTGTGTCGCTACCGCCGGTGCCCAACTGTTCAATGCACCGGAAAACCTTTCCCTGGATGCGGATGAGAACGCCGTCACCATCCGATGGGACAGCGTTATCAATGCAGATCATTATTATATCTACTGGGGTAAAACAAGGGGTCTGGACAATGACCGTATCCGGGTTGAGGCGCAGACCCGGTATGAAAAAACGGGCCTTGACCCGGACACCGAGTATTTTTTTGCCGTGTCCGCGGTGATCAGCATTTTAGGCGAGAGCCGGAAATCGGATATAGTGTCGGTTGTTACCCTGGCTGAAGAGACTCCGCCTGAACCGCCCCGGAATTTCTGGATAACTGAAATAGCAGACATCCATGAAACATCGGTTGGCCTGAAATGGGAAAAAGCCCCGGATTCAGAACCTGACGGTTTCTATGTTTATTACGGGATACAATCCGGGGCATACGATAATCGCATGCCGCTCAACGCCTCAAAAGCTGATGTTATTGTTGATGGATTGATTACCAACACACGGTATTATTTTAATATTTCATCCTATGCAGACAGGGGTGAAACCATCGATGAATCGGAAATGGCACAGGAGATCATTATTGATACACTGCCGGATGACCGGCCCCCGGATATCCCCGGGCGCATCCGTGGAAGCCTCGTCGGAGAAGGTGTAATTCAAGTCCATGTCGATGCCGCCAATGAAACCATGGTGGATTACGCAGGGGTGCACATCTATTACGGTCAAGTCCCCGATACCAGGGATCTCGCCATTGATGCCGGAAAGACGGCTGCCCATACATTTGACGGGCTGCCAATGAATTCAACCTGGTATTTCAGTGCCGCCGCATACGATCACAGCGGAAACGAAAGTGAACCCACTGATGAAATCACGGTGGTCGTGGAGGAGATGGGAACCTATACCGGACGGTTTGACGATTTCTCCGGCGGCTGCTTCATAAAAAGTCTGGCCAGGGACAGGTTTTCCGGAAAGCCCGCCTATGACGTGACCCGCCACAAGAACAAGGCCGGCATTTCAGGCGGGTATTTTTTGCCCCGCCAGACCGAATTCGATGATTATTACGGGAGGGATAATTACCCGTTTTTTCTATTTTTCGAAAGGAGCCTGCATCGCAATGTATCTGTTGATTTTAAAGCCGGGTACATGCGGTCAAAAGGAAATATGAGGACGGTCGTTTCCGACACCTCGACCCGTGCTGATTCTACATTCACGATGATCCCGGCCGCTGCTTCCCTGAACCTGAAGTATCCGATTATACCTTATGTGTGGGGTTTTGTTGGTGCAGGACCTGATTACTGGTACATCAGGGAAACATCGGATGCAGTTGACAATGCCGCCAAGTGGGTTGGCGGGTATCACGGCCGTGCCGGATTGTGGCTTTACAACATGGATATCCGGTACAGTCAATGGGGGATGCTGCTCGAAACGCAATATTCCGTGGTCGACCGGTTCGGAAAAAACGATATCGACGTTGGCGGGTGGCTCTTTCTGATTGGTGGGTTCTACAGTTTCTGACCATTCTCGTTATTGGGACAATCGAAATCGAAATCGAAATCGGGATCGCAATCGAAAGAAAACAATATGGCCGTTGGAAAAGGACAATTTTCACCGGAAGGATGTTCAGCCTCTCGGGGTCGGGGTCGGGGTCGGTATCGCGGTCGAATTTGCAAAACCCCCAGGGGACAGACTTCCAGTCTGTCTCCCGGGTCGAAGTAGCTGCCCGCCCTTTTATTAAAGGACAATTTCCCCCGTGTGTCACCGGGTATTACCCTTGCAACTGCAGGAGAACGCTGATATCTCCATGGCTCGCTCGAACGCGCCCTGTGATAAACGGCAAAGCCACAGGGCGCTTGTCCGCGCTTCGCCAGGAGCTATCAGCAACCCCCTGCAATTGTTGCTGCGGGCAATACCCGGCGCCACCCGGTTGAAATTGATCAATTTTTATAAGGGCAAATTCATTGGAAGGTTGCTCAGTCTCTCGGAATCAGTATCGCGTTCGAATTTGCAGAACCCCAAGGGGAAAGGGTCTCCGGTCTGCCCCCCGGGAAACACTGGGGCATCATGATTTGACAAGTTAAAAGAAGATACTGAACGGTTGAATGAAAGTAGATGGCTATATAAATGACCAATTCCGTGGGGGTGGTGGGGCGGGGCTGCCCACGGCAACAATTGCAGGGGGTTGCTGATAGCTCTTAGCGAAGCGGACGTCAGCGCCCTGTGGCTTTGCCGTTTATCACAGGGCGCAAGGGA
>SLGU01000125.1 GCA_007136525.1 Desulfobacteraceae bacterium
CCTGGAAAAAAATTTGCGGGGGCGTAGTTCAGTTTGGTTAGAACGCCGGCCTGTCACGCCGGAGGTCGCGAGTTCGAGTCTCGTCGCTCCCGCCACCAAACAAATCAAGGGGTTCAGATTTTATCTGAACCCCTTTTTTTATGGCCATAAAAAACCAGTCCCAACATTAAACCGGATTTTAAAAACCAGTACCCAACAAATTACCCAACATGTATTTTTGTCCAGTGCAAACACTTGCCCCACTTTCAACAAAAATACTTCCGTCCAAAACTCCATTCAAGCGCGGTAATAATCAAAGACTTGGTCATTTTGACAATTTAACCGGCCGATAATGCCGGCACCTGTGACAGGTGAAAAAAGTATCCGCATCTTTATTATATTGTTGACCGGTGGTTGAAACACCGGCAATCTCTTTTTGTCATGTGGTTTTTTGTTGGCGTGACTTATTTTTCCGGCATACATGCGGTTATGAAGGATCTGAAAACCATCGAATAAATGATCAAGTAACGATGGAAACGCGATCCAGGCTGAACGTCCATTTGCCTCAATTTTTTAAGTAAGTTTTAAAACAAAGTTGACAAACTTATAATGAATCGGTCCCTTTAAGAAAAAGGGGCATTGTTTGCGATGGTTTTTCTGAAAACGACACACAGACTGCAATCAGGGCACTGCATCTTTCCCAGGTCCTTTCCCTGAAACTTCATTCCGATCACCTGAGCTGTGCCGATAAAATCTATGTGGTCGGCGGCGGTGCAAAAAACCCCGTGATTCGACAGTGGATCGCCGATGCCTTCAATGCCGAAATCCATACCTTCCGCTTTTCGGATATGGCAGCTCCCCTGGGATGCGCCATCAGCGGTGCGGCCAAAATTCTGGGCATCTCGTATCGGGAGTCTTTCGAAACGTTTCTTGCCCGAAAAGAGGATGATTCAAGCTGTCGCCCGACAACGGAAAACATCGACACCATGACCTTCCTCATAAACCGTTATGCCAGACTGGAAGCCGGTTATAGGCGATAGGACATTTCAGACAGGAAACAAAAGATGAAAAACGAAAGCACAAAGCCCCTTGCCGAACAGGCGGTCGAGGAAAAAGCCAGAACCCTGCTTTCGCAGATGACCCTGGCGGAAAAAATCGACCAGATGTCCGGGGACATTCCCCTGTTTCCAGGCATTCTGGAACTCCTGTTCGCGTATAACAAACGGCCATACCCGGCCGGGGAGAATGCCCGGCTGAACATACCGGGAATCCGGTTTTCAGACGGCCCCCGGGGGGTGGTGATGTACCGGTCCACCTGTTTTCCGATCGCAATGGCCCGGGGGGCAGCCTGGGACCCGGACCTTGAAGAGCGGATCGGGGATGCCATCGGCGTGGAAGCCCGGTCCCAGGGGGCCAATTTTTTCGGCGGCGTCTGCATCAACCTTCTCCGGCACCCGGCCTGGGGACGCGCCCAGGAAACCTATGGGGAAGACCCGCATCACCTGGGGGAGATGGGGGCCGCCCTGGTCCGGGGCGCGCAAAGGCATGTCATGGCCTGCGTCAAGCATTATGCGGCTAACAGCATGGAAAACGCACGATTTAAAGTGGACGTCCGGATCGGCGAGCGGGCCCTGAGGGAAATTTATCTGCCACACTTCAAGCGGTGCATCGATGAAGGTGCCGCATCCGTCATGAGCGCTTATAACAAGGTAAACGGCGATTACTGCGGCCACAACCGCCGCCTATTGGCAGACATACTTAAGAAGGAATGGGGATTTACCGGATTTGTCATCTCCGATTTCCTGCTCGGCATCCGGAATACCGTTGCGGCCGCAGAAGGCGGCATGGATATCGAAATGCCCTTTACCCTGCATTTTGGCAAACGACTGTTACGGCAGGTCCGTAAAGGGCGGGTCCCGGAAGAACGCATCGATGACGCGGTGCTTCGGATACTGCGGCAGAAGCTCCGGTTTTCGAAAATCGGTGAACATAGCCGTTACGGTCGGCATGCCGTGGTCTGCGACGCGCATAAGCGCCTGGCACGGGAAGCGGCGGCTAAATCAATAGTCCTGCTTAAAAATGAACCGGCAGGAGATCAGAATAAGTCCATCCTCCCCATCGATGCCACCAAAATGACAACGATCGCCGTTATCGGAAAACTCGCCCATGTGAAGAATATCGGCGACAGCGGGAGCAGCATGGTGCGCCCCCCCTATGTGATCACTGCGATGGACGGCATCCGGGCCGCCGTCCCCCCGGAAATCAAAATAACCCATCATAAGGGGAGTCATTTGAACTCTGCGGCCCATGTTGCTGGGAATGCCGACCTGGCAATTATTGTCGCCGGCTACACCCACCGTCAGGAAGGCGAATACATTCCGTTTCCGCCAAAGGGCGGCGATCGGGACAACCTGGCCCTGTGCCGACATGACGAGGAGATGATCGACCGGGTGGTGCGGGCCAATCCCCGTACGGTTGTGATCCTGATCGGTGGAAGCGCCATTGTCACCGAAAACTGGCGGGAAAAAGTCCCGGCCATCCTGATGGCATGGTACCCTGGAATGGAAGGAGGCCATGCCATTGCCGATATCCTGTTCGGCAAAGTCAACCCCGGTGGCAGACTGCCGTGCGTCTTTCCCCGTTCTGAAGCGCATCTGCCCTTTTTTGACAAAAAGGCAAAATCAATTGAATATGGGCTCTATCACGGGTATCGCCTGATGGATAAAAGGGGCCATGAACCGGCATTCGCCTTTGGTTTCGGCCTGAGTTACACCACTTTTGAATACAACAACCTTCGCCTGAACAAGGAAGAGATCGGTTTGGATGAAGACCTCCGGATCACGGTCAATATCACCAACACCGGCAGCATGGCCGGCGAGGAAGTCGCACAGCTCTACGTGGGATACAGAAATTCCTCCATTGACCGTCCGGTTAAGGAATTAAAGGGATTTCATCGTATCCGTCTGGAGCCCGGAGAGACCCGGGAGGTTCGATTCGCCATGTCGGCGAGACACCTTTGCTTTTATGATGAAAATAATGCAAAATGGGTTGTCGAGGCAATGTCTTACCAGATTTATGTGGGCAAATCTTCTTCCCAAGCCGACTTATTGGAAACTGAGCTGAAAGTTACCCAGGTCGTTTCCTAAGTGGCGCTGTTCCCCTCAGGAAATTTATTTCACTTTAATGGAGTGATTTCAGATGGCTCCGGATGCTTTCTATCAGGCGGATGTCATAATCATCGGCGGGGGCATTGCGGGGATCGTATCCGCTCTCGAATTGCTTGATTACAACAAGAAAGTATTGATTCTGGAACGCGACAAAGCCCAGTCCTTTGGCGGCCAGGCGCTTACTTCTTTTGGCGGGATGACCCTGATCGGGACGCCTGTCCAGAAACGGATGGGAATCAAAGATTCACCCGAATTGGCCTTTGCCGACTGGCTCCAGACGGCGCAGTTCGGAAAGAATGATGTTTTACAGAAGAAATGGGCTGAGATGTACTGCCATCGCAGCCTCCAGGATGTCTTCAGGTATGTCAAAGAAAAAAACATCTCATATATTCCGACTGTAATGTGGCCCGAGCGGGGCTATTATATCCCGGGAAACAGCGTTCCCCGGTATCATATCATGTGGGGTTGCGGCTATCAGCTCACCAACACC
>SLGU01000298.1 GCA_007136525.1 Desulfobacteraceae bacterium
GGGGCCGCCAGGGAGCCAATGGAAATTGTCTATTCCCACATCGCAAGGCAGGCTGAACCACCTGAAGCGTTGAACCCGGAGATACCGCCGGCACTGTCAGGCATCATCCTCAAACTCCTGGCAAAAAACCCGGAAGACCGCTACCAGAGCGGATTCGGCCTCGCATCAGACCTCAGAAAATGCCGTGACGCCATGGCGCGCGGGGAAAAACACATTGAATTCCCCTTGGGCCTGCAGGACGTCAGCCTCACATTTTCCATGCCCCGTTTGCTGGCAGGCAGGCAGCGCCAGGTTCGTGAACTCGCGGGTGCTTTTGAAAATATGGCCGAAACGGGGGAAATGACGGTCGTATTCATATCCGGTGAACCCGGTATCGGCAAGTCGGCCCTGGCAAATGAAATTGAAAAATCCGCCATTGCCCGCCGCGGCTTTTTTCTTGCCGGAAAATACGGGCAAATGGGACGGCATGTGCCGTACAGTGCAATCATCCAGGCCCTCCAGGGACTTGCGGAGCAGATTCTTTCACAGAGTCCGGACAGCATAAAACGATGGCAGGAAAAGATCGTCCTGGCCATAGGCAATTCAGGCAGAATCATCACGGACATGATCCCCCTGATGGAACCGGTCATGGGCATGCAGCCCGATCTTCCCGAACTGGGCGCGGAAGAGGCGAAAAACCTGTTTAATGATGTGTTCAAACGGTTCATCAGCGTTTTTGCAGCCCTGGAGCACCCATTGGTTCTATTCCTTGACGATTTGCACAAAGCAGACCCCGCCAGCCTGGACCTTATTGAAAAACTGGCACAGGACGGCGATCTGGATTTTTTCCTGCTGATCGGGGCATGGCGGGACAGCGGTCTGGCGGGAAACCACCCGCTGCGGCGAACCATGGCAGCCTTGTCGGCATCATCTGTATGCTTTACGAACATTGCCGTTTCTTCCCTGGGCGTGGAAGACGTGAACGCCCTTCTTACAGCCCTTTTCCGGTGCCCGCCGGACCGCTGCACCCCCCTGGCGGAAATCATCCGGGCCAAGACAATGGGCAATCCTTTCTTTATCAACCAGTTCATTAAGACGCTTTATGAAGACAACCTCTTGCGGATAGACGACTCCGGAACACTTCATTTCGAACTTCCCGCCATAATGGATCTGCAGGTAACGGACAATGTTGTCGATTTCATGACGAAAAAGCTTGAAAAACTGCCCCTCGACGCCCGCGAAATCATCGGGGCAGGCGCATGTATCGGAAACCGGTTTGACCCGGAAGCCCTGGCTGACGCAGTACAAAAGCCCGTGGGGGATATTTTTCCCCTCCTTGACCGGGTGATGCAGGAAGGGTTTCTGGTTTCAAGGCAAGGGCATTATGGCTTCATCCATGACCGGATCTACGAGGCGTCATATTTCCTGCTTTCGCCGGAAGTGCGATCAGGCATTCATTACCGCATCGGAAAAAGGCTGCTGAAAAACACGCCGGAAGAAAAACGCTTCAAACACCTTTTCGCCATCACGGACCATCTCAATATGGGACGAAGCAGGGTTAACGACCCTGTTGAAGCCCGGCAGGTGGCACGCCTCAACCTTCAAGCGGCTGCCAGGGCACGGGATACAGCGGCTTTCTCCGCTGCCGTGGACTACCTGCAGGCAGGCATCGACATGCTGCCCGAAAACGCCTGGACAAACGATTACGACCTGAGTTTTTCCCTTTTCAGCCAGCAGATGGAGTGCCGCTATATCACGCGGGATTTCGAAGAGGCCGAACGGCTTTTCAGTGTTGTCATGGCCAATGCCGCATCCAGCGTGGACAAAGCAAAAGCAGCCACATTGATGATCGTGCTGCACACCAACAAGCGGTCCTTCAGTGAAGCCATAGACCTGGGTGTCAAGGCCCTTGAACTGTTTGGCATAAACACCACGACAGACATCGGCAAACGGCCGGTCCTCATCGAGCTGGTTAAGGCTGTCTGGCGACTCAGAAAAATCAAAATCGACAATATCGCGGACATGCCCCAAACAGACGACCCGGTGCGCATCGCCTTGAACAACCTGCTTCTGGCCATGGCAACACCGGCTTTTTACGTCAGCCGGAACATGTTCGCCTTTCTTGTCCTTAAATCGGCAAACGGGCTTATGAAAAACGGGCCCTCAATGCATCATGAAATTGCGGTTATCGGCTTCGCCGCCATCATTCAAAACGTGCTGGGCGACTACGATGCGGCCTACCGCATGGGCATGGCAGCGCTTGAAATAAACCGGAAAAGCGACAACCGGCGATTTGCCGGCCAGCTTTACCATACCTTCGCTTTTTTCATACAGCATTGGAAAAAACATGCCCGCCACGACATCGAAATATACGGCAAAGCCTATCAGCAGAGCCTTGATGCCGGGAACCTGATCTATGCGGGGCACAGTGTGAACGCTGCCACGGATTGCCGCCTGATGATCGGCCATCCATTAGACGATATACTTTCAGAAACCCGGAAGCACGAGAAAATGATGGACCATGTCAAAGACCCCTTTATCGCGGCCCGGTTCAGGGAAAACATCCAGATGGCAAGGTGCCTCATGGGAAAAACCACAGACCCGACCCGTCTCGACGGGAATGGATTTGATGAAAAAAGCTATACCGATCTCCTCCGCCGTGAAAACAACATCTTCGGTCTCTGTTTCACCCTTCTTTATAAAGTCATGCTGTTTTATCTCCACGGTCGCCTGAATGAGGCCCGGGCGGTTGCCGAAACCCTTGACCGCCATATTGACGCACCCATCGGTACCCTCCTGGTTCCTCAGCACTATTTCTATTACAGCCTGACACTGGTTGCCATTGCGAGGAAATGCAAGGGGTTCGAAAAGCGCCGGCTTCTGGCTGAAATCAGAAAGCGCCAGCACCGGATGAAACGGTGGTCGGCCCTTTGCCCTGAAAACTTTGCACACAAGCATGACCTCGTTGAAGCGGAGCTGATCGCAGCAGACACAAACCCCTTTCAAATCAGGGGCGACAGATTGCAGCAGGCCCTGAAACTGTATCAGGCCTCTGTAAAAGGCGCCCGGAAACATTCATACATCAACGAGGAGGCCCTTGCCTGCGAAAGAACGGCTCTATTTTACCTGGATCTGGGCGCCCATGAAGAAGCGGGCATTTATTTGAAAAGAGCCCGCCAATGCCTGGTTGCCTGGAAAGCCGATGGCCTGAGAAAATCCCTTGAAACACGGCACCCCCATTTTTTTACACCCCTCCCGGGAAAAAAGCCGATGCCGGCTGTCTCCCATAATGCCGTTGCTGACCAACCCGGTGACGGTCTTATGGACCTGGAAACCGTCATGAAGGTATCCAGAACCATATCGAGCGAAATCGTCCTGGACAGGCTGCTGGAAAAAATAATGGCCTTATCCGTCACCAATGCCGGGGCGCAGAAAGGCTTTCTCATTCTTGAAGTCGACAACAGGCGGGTGGTGGCCGCCGCAATGGAAGCGGACCGGAATATCAGCAGCCATATCGACAAAACCCTCCCCCTCGAAAACTGCCATGAATTGTCCGCAGGCATTGTGAACTTTGTTTTCCGAAGCAGGGAACCGGTCATCCTTGCAGACGCTTCCGGCCGCGGGCCCTTTAGGAACGATCCCTATATCGTA
>SLGU01000123.1 GCA_007136525.1 Desulfobacteraceae bacterium
TATATGCGGGCGCTTTTTACCTTGCTGAAGGGACACCGGTCGCCGATGCCCTGCACCCCCTGGCAGCTCGCCGCCTGGAATTTCATTATTTTCATGGCATTTCGGCTGCGGACCTTGCTGCCTCCACCACGGAGATGATCCAAAGAAATACATCCCCGGAAACGTTTTCGCGCCTGCAACCTGAAATCGATCAGTTCAACCGCCTCTATCGTGAAGTCGTCCCGGGAGACCGCTATGCAGCGACGTATATCCCCGGGCGGGGAACCCGGCTTTCCCTGAATGGAGAGATTCTGGGTGAGGTGGCGGGCCCTGATTTTGCTGCCGCCCTTTTTGCCATCTGGCTCGGTGAAAACCCCATTGACAAAACGCTCCGGCAGCGCTTGCTCGGGAAGCGCCGGTAATGAAAAAGCTTGGATTCGTTGAGAAGCTCGCCTATTCGGCGCCGGCTTTTTCCCTGGCGGTCGTGGGCATCCCCGTCTACGTCTATATCCCGAAGTTTTATACCGATGTCGTCGGGGTCCACATAGCCGCCATGGGGGCGATCCTACTGTTTGTCCGATTGTTTGACGCGCTGACGGACCCGGTGATCGGGCTTTTCTCGGACCGGCTCCGCACCCCGATAGGGCGAAGGCGCCCGCTTATTCTCGCCGGGGCTGTTTTTACCGTGCTTGCAATCATTCTGCTTTTCAACCCGCCCCGGGCAATGGGGGCCGATATGGCCGGGCTCTGGTTTACAGCCTGGATATTCGCACTGTTTTTGTTCTGGACGGTGGTTATCGTTCCCTATGAATCCCTTGGCCCTGAGCTGACATATGACTACCATGAGCGAACCGCCCTTTTTTCAATGCGTGACGGCGCCCTGATCGCTGGAACGATGGTCGCAGCGGCGATGCCCGGTCTGGTGGGATGGGCGGGTGGCTTTGATGACAGCCCGGATGGGCGGCGGCAGGTTTTTTTTGTTTTGTCCGTGATCTACGGACCCTTGATTCTGGCAGCCTGCGCCTGGTGCGTGGCGGTTTTGCGCGAACGGCCCCGGATAAATGCCCACGAAAGGCTTGAGGTATTTCGTTTGCTTCGTTCAAGCCTTGCAAACCGGCCGTTTCGTATCCTGTTGGCCGCTTACACCATCAGCGCCATCGGCAACAATCTGCCGGCCACCCTGATTCTTTACTACGTTGAATATGTGCTCGGTTCGCACCGGGCGGATATGTTTCTCTTTCTGTATTTTTTTACAGGGATCGTATTTTTGCCCATGTGGGTCAAACTGTCCCGCATGAAAGGGAAAAAAGCGGCCTGGCTTGCGTCCATGGGCATCAATACGGGCGCGTTTTTCTGGGTTTTTTTTCTTGGACCCGGCGACGAGTGGCTTTACGGCATCCTGGTGTTTTTTTCCGGCATCGGTTTCGGGGCTACACTGGCAATACCTTCAGCCATCCAGGCAGATGTCATAGACTATGATGAGCTGATCGCCGGCGACCGGCGTGAGGGGCTCTACATCGGGCTCTGGTCGGTCGCCAAAAAAATGGCGGCAGCCGTGGGCGTGGGTGTGGGCCTGGTCATGCTGGGCGCGTCGGGATACCAACCGGGGGCCGCTCAGTCGGATGCCGCAATCATGACACTGCGCATTTTCTATGCGCTGGTGCCGTGCCTGTGCAATGCGCTGGCCATTGTTATCGCACTGGGTTATCCCATCAGCGGAGCGGTGCACCTGCAGATCAGAATAGCCATCGAAGACAAAAAGGCCGGCCGGCCGGCCGTGGACCCGCTGCTTTCGGGCCCCATCGCCGGGAAAGGGGGAAACACCTTATGGAAACGATAGTGCTGTTGTTGACCAATCTTGCGGCTGTTCTTGTTTTCATGTCTGCGGGATGGGTGCTGAGCCTGATCCTGAAAAATGCCGCCATTGCCGACAGCTTGTGGGGCCTGGGGTTCGTTCTGGTCGCATGGCTGACATTTTTTCAGGCGGACGGGTTTCCGGCGCGCAGCCTTATCCTTGCAGTCATTGTCACCGTGTGGGGCATGCGCCTGTTTATCCATATCACCGCGCGCAATTACGGAAAGGGGGAAGACCCCCGTTACGCGGCCTGGCGAAGGCAATACGGGGAGCGCTTCCGTCTGGTAAGCCTCTACAAGGTTTTCCTGGCCCAGGCGCTTTTCCTGTGGGTGATCGCCCTGGGCCTTCAGTACGGGCAGATTGCCGAAGCGCCCGCCCGCCTGACCTGGCTGGACGGGGCCGGCCTGCTCATATGGATAGCCGGTTTTTCGGTCGAAGCCATGGCCGACCGCCAGCTCGGGCAATTTCTGAAGGAACCGGCAAACAAGGGGCGTATCATGGACCGGGGCCTGTGGCACTACAGCCGGCACCCCAATTACTTCGGCGAATCCCTTGTGTGGTGGGGGATTTTTGTGATAGTGCTGTCTACACCATGGGGTTTTTTGACCATAGTGAGCCCCTTGCTGATCACCTATACACTTCTGCGCCTGACCGGGGTGACCCTCATGGAACAGACCGAGTTTTCCGGCAACCCGGAATACCAGGCGTATATCCGGCGAACCAGCGCGTTTGTGCCCTGGTTTCCCGGAAATTCTTGACGAAAAGGAGTCTGCATGGCAGAAGATGCAAACCAGGATGTTGCGGTGGTAGGGGGCGGGGTGGCAGGCATTGTGGCGGCATACCTGCTGCAGGAACGCCACCGGGTGACACTCTACGAAAAAAATGATTACGTGGGGGGGCACACTCACACGGTGGCGATCGATGAGGACGGGGGTACACAGACCTGCGTGGATACGGGCTTCATTGTTTTCAACGACCGGACCTATCCGAATTTTATCCGTTTTATCAGTCGCTTGGGCGTTGACCGGAACAAAAGCCCCATGTCCTTTTCTTACTGGGACACGGAAAGCGGGTTTTCCTACAACACCACATACCCTTTTGCCGACAGGAAAAATCTGCTGCGCCCGTATTTCTGGCGCCTGCTCTATGAAATTTTTCGCTTCAACCGCCTGACCCTGCGGCTGCTCAAGGAAAACCGGCTCCAGGGCATGACGTTGGGGAGCTACCTCCGCCGGTCCGGGTTTTCCAAATCTTTTGAACAGTTGTATATCCTGCCCATCAGCGCGGCAATCTGGTCGACGGGGGAGCAGGACATGCTGGGTTTTCCGGCCCACACGTTTGCCCGGTTTTTCGAAAACCACGGTCTGCTGTCTTACCTGCGTCAGCCCAAATGGTACACGATCAGGGGGGGCAGCCACGAATATGTCAAAGCCTTTTTGAAGCAGTTTGGGGGCACCGTTTACAAGGGGTGCCCGGTTCGGAAAATTGCCCGTGAAAACGGGGGCATAAGGCTGTGGACCGACAAGGGGGAATCGTTTCACGACAAGGTGGTGGTGGCCGCCCATGCGGATGAGGCCCTTGCCATGCTGTCGGACCCCACGGATGCCGAGGTTCGACTTCTTTCGGCATGGTGCTACACGAAGAACCGGGTGGTGCTGCACCGGGACGTCGCTTGCCTGCCGCCGCTGACCAAAGCTTGGGGATCATGGAATTACGCACGTGTCGGGGATAATGGCGGTGAACGGCAGGCGCCTGCAGCCACCCTGACGTATTATATGAACCAGCTCCAGCA
>SLGU01000180.1 GCA_007136525.1 Desulfobacteraceae bacterium
ACATGCTGTGAAAAGGACCGGAAATGTCAAAACAGGAACAGACGGCTATTTCGCCGACCCGAACCCAAGATTACCCCGAATGGTATCAGCAGGTGGTCAAGGCCTCTGAAATGGCCGAAATATCGCCCGTTCGGGGGTGCATGGTGATCAAACCGTGGGGCTACGGGTTGTGGGAGAACATCCAGCGCCTTTTAGACGACATGTTCAAGGCCACAGGCGTCAAAAACGCCTATTTTCCCCTTTTCATCCCCATCAGCTTCCTTGAAAAGGAAGCCGAACATGTCGAGGGGTTTGCCAAGGAATGCGCCGTAGTAACCCATCACAAACTGGAAAAGGGAGAAGGCGGATGTCTTGTACCGGCGGGAAAACTCAACGAACCGCTCATCATCCGCCCCACCTCCGAAACCATCATCGGGGATGCTTTTTCCAAGTGGATCAAGAGCTACCGGGACCTGCCGATGCTGATCAACCAATGGGCCAACGTGGTTCGATGGGAGATGCGCACCCGCCTTTTTCTGAGAACCAGTGAATTTTTATGGCAGGAAGGGCACACGGTTCACGGAACGAAAAAGGAAGCCATTGACCGAACGTACATGATGCTCGAGGTTTATCGGCGGATGGCGGAAGAGCTGCTTGCCATTCCAGTTATTACGGGCGAAAAAACGGAATCTGAAAAATTCCCGGGCGCCGAGACCACCACCTGCATCGAAGCCATGATGCAGGACAGGAAAGCGCTGCAGGCAGGCACGTCTCATTTTCTGGGCCAGAATTTCGCCAAAGCCTCGGGGATACGCTTTCAGTCGGCCGATGAAAAAGAAGAGTTCGGCTGGACCACCTCCTGGGGGGTATCCACACGGCTGATCGGCGGGTTGATCATGACCCACGGGGATGACAACGGCGTGATCCTCCCGCCGCGGGTAGCAACCGCCCACGTGGTGCTGCTGCCCATTCTCAAGAAAGCGGCGGAGGCGGAAAGCGTCATGGCTTACACCCGGGATATCGCCGACAGGCTCATGCAGATTGATTACCATGGCGCACCCCTTCGTGTTGAAATCGATTCGCGCAATATCGGCGGTGCAAGAAACTGGGATTGGATCAAAAAAGGGATCCCGCTGCGCCTTGAAATCGGCCCCAAGGATATGGCTGTGAACTCGGTGTTCATGGCGCGCAGGGACATGGACCGGAAGCAAAGCCAATCCATCCCGACAGACCGTTTCCTGGAAGAGGTGACCGACATACTGGACGACATGCAGAAAAATCTATTCGAAAGGGCCCTTGCCTTCAGGGAAACACATACGCATACCATAGATGACACAGATGCTTTCGATGCTTTTTTCACCCCCGACAACCCTGAAAAGCCTGAAATTCACGGCGGCTTCGTCCGGGCGCACTGGTGCGGTGCAAAAGCGTGTGAAGAGGGGATAAAAAACCGGCTGAATGTCACCATACGATGCATTCCGTTTAACGAACAGGAAGCGGCGGGCAAGTGCGTCGAATGCGCAAAACCTTCCCGTAAGCGGGTCATATTTGCCAAAGCCTATTGATGGATTCTCCCGGAAGGGAATCCCTATTTTGAAAAAACACAGATGATACGCATTACTGAAATACTGGATAAGCTTTATGAGTATTATCCGGATGCCGATGTTGACATCATTGACCGGGCCTACATTTTTTCGGCACGGGTTCATGCCGGACAGCTCAGGCTTTCCGGCGAGCCCTACCTATCCCATCCCCTGGAGGTCGCCAACATCATCGCGGAAATGAAGCTCGATCCCGTCAGCATTGCCGCCGGCCTCCTGCACGATGTCGTGGAAGACACCCATTGCACCATCGAGGAAATTGAAAAAACCTTCGGCAGGGAGGTCACGCATATCGTTTCCGGCGTAACAAAAATCAGTGCGCTGCCTTTCTCCAGCGATCAGCATCGCCAGGCCGAAAATACGCGGAAAATGATACTGGCAATGGCTGATGACATACGGGTGATCCTGGTCAAGCTTGCGGATCGCCTCCACAACATCCAGACCCTGCACTATCACAAATCGGCGGACAAAAGAAAATGGATCGCCCAGGAAACCCTGGACATCTACGCCGCCATAGCCGCCCGGCTGGGTATATACTGGATCAAGCGGGAGCTGGAGGAAAACGCCTTTTATTATGCGAATCCCGAAGAATACAGGCGGATTGAAAGCCTTGTGAAAAAAGAGCAGGGGGAGCGGGAAAAATATGTGGGGACCGTTCGGCAGCTGTTGGAGGAAAAAATAAAGCGCTCAGGGATTTCGGGCGACGTCATGGGACGCTACAAGCACTATTACAGCATCCATCATAAAATGAAGGCCCAGGGGCTTGAATTCGAAGAGGTCTACGACATCATTGCATTCCGGATCATTGTGGACAGCGTTTCGGAGTGTTACAGCACCCTGGGCACCATCCACAGCCAGTGGAAGCCGATCCCCAAAAAGTTCAAGGACTACATTGCCGTCCCTAAGCCGAACATGTACCAGTCCCTTCATACAACCGTGATCGGGCCCTACGGCGAGCGGATGGAAATCCAGATCCGGACGAAAGAGATGGATCATGTGGCCAACTACGGCATTGCGGCCCACTGGAGCTACAAGGAAGGCAAATCACAGAACGCCAATACCGATCAGACCCTGGCGTGGATTCAAAACCTGGTGGAAAACCAGAAGAGCTTCAGGGATCCCGAAGAGTTTCTCGAGAATGTCCGCATTGATCTCTACCCTGACGAGGTCTTCGTGTTCACCCCCACCGGCGAGGTCAAGTCCCTCCCCAAAGGGGCGACCCCGGTAGACTTCGCCTATATCATCCACACGGAAGTCGGCAGCCAATGCACCGGCGCGAGGGTCAACGGCAGGCTCGTCCCCCTTTCCTACCGCCTCAAAAGCGGTGACATTGTCGAAATCATCACCAGCCGGGGCAGCCAGCCCAGCAAGGACTGGATCAACTTCGTCACAACCGTCAAGGCCAAGTCCAGTATACGCCAGCATACCCGGAAACTGGAGAAAGAGCGCAGCCTGTCGCTGGGAAGGGAAATGTGCGAAAAGGGGTTCAGGAAGCACAAGCTCAACTTCAATGCCCTTTTGAAAACGCCGGAAATGCTCAAAATCGCGGAGGAGTTCGGCTTCAAGGAGGTCGATGACCTCATCGCGAGCGTCGGCATCGGCAAAATCACCCCGCTGCAGATCGTCCGCAAATTCGATCCGGAAATCAAAGAAAAAAAGGACAGCAACCTGGTCGAAAAGGTCATGGCCCGACAGGCGGACCGGAAGCGCCGGAAAAAAGAGGGGGGGGTCGTGGTGCAGGGAATGGCGGATATCCTGATACGGTTCGGGAAATGCTGCCTCCCGGTTCCCGGTGATTCAATTACCGGCTATATTACCCACGGCCAGGGTGTGGCCGTGCACCGAAGCAGCTGTATCAACGCGCTCAAAATGGATCCGGAAAGACGGATCGAGGTTGAATGGGAAGCCGGTGAAAACGAAATGTTTCCGGCATCCCTGGTGGTAACCGGATATGACCAGGTCGGCCTTCTCGCCGATATATCCACGGCCATAAGCAAGGCGAATGCCAATATCAACGAAGTTCACATCGAACATC
>SLGU01000004.1 GCA_007136525.1 Desulfobacteraceae bacterium
ACCTCAAGGGCATCGCCCGGGCCGTCATCAGCAATATCCGCTCCGGCAGGTATGTGGAAGGGGGCAGCACCCTGACCCAGCAGTTGTCCAAAACGCTCTTTCTGAGCCCGGAAAAATCCCTGCAGAGAAAGCTCAAAGAGGCGTTTCTGGCATTCCAGCTTGAACGGCGCTACACCAAGGATGAAATCCTGGAGTTGTATCTCAATCAGGTATATTTCGGATCCGGGGCCTACGGCGTGGAAATGGCCGCAAAGCGGTATTTCGGAAAACCGGCAGCCGATCTGGACCTTCCCGAATCGGCCATGCTGGCGGCCATGCCCAGGGCACCGTCACGGTTTTCCCCCCTGGCCAACCCCGAACTGGCCGTAAGTCGGCGCAACATCGTTCTCGCCCAGATGCGCGATACAGGGGCCATCACGGATGAGGCTTATGAAAGTGCTGTAAAAACCCCCTATAATCGGCCACTGGCAGTGGGCAACGCCAGAAAAGCACCATATTTTGTCGATTTTGTCATTCGGGAAATGGAAAAAGCTGTCGGTGCGGCAAGTCTTTACAAGTCGGGATTGACGATCCACACCACCCTGTCTTACCGCATGCAGGAAGCAGCGGAAAAAGCCCTTGAAGAGGGGCTTGAAAGCCTGACCGGCAGGATGTCCGCCAATGGCATATCCGATCCCGATCCCCAAGGCGCCATCGTGGCGATCGACGTTAAAACCGGCTCCATTCTTGCCATGGCCGGCGGGCGCAACTACCATGAAAGCCCTTTTAACCGGGCGGTTGATGCACGCCGACAACCCGGGTCGGCTTTCAAGCCGATTGTTTATGCCTATGCCATCGAACAGGGCTTCAGCCAGGCGTCACTGCTGCTGGACGCCCCCGTGTCCTACAATGGGTGGCAGCCCCGGAATTTCTCGGATACCTACGAAGGGGATATCACCCTCAGGAAGTCCCTGGCAGATTCCAAAAACATCCCGTCGGTGAGGCTGCTCCAGCAGGTGGGGCCTTCCGCCGTGGTTGATTTTGCAAAAGCATGCGGCATTTCATCTCCCATGGCGCCCTACCCTTCTCTCGCCCTGGGCGCTTTCGAGGTGACGCTGCTGGAGCTGACCTCCGCCTATACGGTTTTCCCCAACCGGGGAACCCATGCAAAGCCGCACGCCGCAACCCTGGTGTCGGCGCCGGACGGGAGGGTTATCTGGAAGCACGCCGGGGAAAGGTCCTTCACCATGTCAAGGTCCGGCGCTGCCGTGACAACGGATCTGCTAAGGGGCGCCGTCACCGAGGGAACGGGCAGGGGGGCGCGCAATATTGGCCGGGTTGTCGCCGGAAAGACAGGCACCACCAATTTATACCGGGATGCCTGGTTTATTGGATTTTCACCCGATATCGCCGCGGGCGTCTGGGTCGGGCGGGACGCATTCACCCCCCTTGGGCCCCATGAAACCGGCAGTCGGGCCGCACTTCCCATATGGACGCGCTTTATGACCCAAGCGCTCGCCGATCGCCGTGTCACATTTTTCGATTTTCCCGACGATGTGACGGAAATACGGATCGATCCGGCTACCGGAAAGCGTGTATACGGCAGCAGCGGGGTGGCCGCCCGCTTCCGGAAAGACCTGCTGCCGCAATAAAGTTCTTGCTTTCAAAAATATTAACGGTTAAAGAGGCCCTATGATCCGGAAGGCCACCATCGACGACATCAAGCAGATTCACCTGCTGCTGAAATATTACGGTGAAAAGGGGGAGTTGCTTGCCAGGCCCCTGAGCCGGCTGTATGACCATGTCCGCGATTTCCTGGTCTACCAATCACCGGAAGAAAACGGCATACTGGGATGTTGTGCGCTGCAGTTCTGCTGGGAGGACCTGGCTGAAATACGGTCTATCGCCGTTCACCATACCCACCTGAGAAAAAAAATCGGAACCATGCTGTTGGAAGCGGCATTTGACGAGGCGCGTGAATACAAGATCAAGAAACTCTTTACCCTTACCTACAAGCCTTATTTTTTCAAGCAATTCGGTTTTATTGAAATCGACAAGTCCGAACTGCCCATCAAAATCTGGTCGGACTGCATCCACTGCGTCAAATTTCCGGATTGCGATGAAATCGCCATGCTCAAGGTGCTCGGCTGATCAGGAATAGATGAGGTTGCATTTCAGGGGCGGGTACTCCCAGACACCGGGCAGCGGCAGAATATACTGGTTCTTTACCGTCAACCAGAAAAGCTCCGGCTTCAGTTCCCTCAATTTTCCGTCCTCGGGCGGCCTGGCCGCAGACGTCTGCTCATATATCACCTTGAAAAGAAAAACGCCCCCGCCCTTGTTGCTTTTGTCGATCATGAAGTAGTTTTTCAATTCTTTCAGTGTCAGACCATGGCGCTCCGCGAGCTCATCCATCTCGGACTTGCTGAGCTTCATGAGCACGCTCTTGGAAACCCCCTGCTCCGAATACCGGTAAAGCGACCGGGATTCACTGCTCGACACATACACGGTTGAGACAAACGACAGGCGCCTTAAATACTGGGCCGCCACAGCCGCCGCGGTTCTGCGCCCGCCGATCATTTCAGGCAGCCCGTAAAATTCGAAAAATTTCTTCTGGATATCCTGGGCATATTTTTCCCCTTTTTCATAGACATCCTTGGAGATGTAGCGGAGAAACCGGGCCAGGTCTTCGGCGGCTTCGGATATGGGCCAGTCGATCCGGACGTGAAAATGAGACAGGCAATAGCGGTGCTTGCTCCTGGGCTGGTTTTTGTCCCTTTGGATCAAAAGGGCATAGTCCACCGGAAGCAGTTCCGTCAGAAAATTGTAGAAATGAATATTTTCAAGGTATTTCTGGCCGCGAT
This sequence comes from Desulfobacteraceae bacterium, assembly GCA_007136525.1. The sequence continues at coordinate 2,844 of SLGU01000004.1, forward strand.
CGTAATCCGGCCCCAAAAGCAGGGTCTTGGAGCGCATCAGGTTGGTCTTGGTCGTCCGGTTGGAATCGAAAAACCGGATATATTTCTTATGCTCCTTCGGGATGGTTTCTTCCACGAACATCACGAGAAACGCATTGTGAAAATCATATTCCAGCTTGGGAATCCGGGCCCGGGGTTTCAGTTCCTTCCGTTCGATAAACGGGTAAGGGGTGTCCTTTTCCTTGAAATTTTCATAGGTATCAATCAAAGCATGCGCCAGGATGAACTGGTCCAGATCATCCCGCAGCAACTCGTAAAATGAGCGTCGTTGGCGGTTTTCAAGGCTGAGTGCTTCCCGGGGGCGCCAGTACAATAAAGATCTCCTATTTTTAGATAATCAACGATTCCGCATATATGATTTTTTTCGGGCAATACCGGAAAAGACGGACCGGCAGCGCCTGAAGTGGCTTCTGTACCCATCAGACCGGCTGCCGCCTGCATGTCATTATAGAATACTATCTTTTCATAACATTGTCAATTAATTATACATGATGAACCCGTAAAAAGACTGTTTCAGACGGCAGCAGGGCACTATTCAAGAATGACCGACCCGCCCAGCGCTTCCACACCCGGCAGGGGCTTTCCTTCCAGCAGCCTCAAAAATGCGCCGCCGCCCGTCGATATATATGAAATCCGGTCCTTCTGCCCGCTGCTGTGAACCGCCACATCCGTGTCGCCGCCGCCGACGATGGACAGTGCATAGGAATCCGCCA
>SLGU01000056.1 GCA_007136525.1 Desulfobacteraceae bacterium
ATGTGGTCATTCATTCCGGTTCGAGAATACGGGGAAAGGCCACCTTTATCTGCAGCGGTTCCGTTATTGGAGAAGAAACACCGGCCACCATTGACAACTGCCATATCGGCCCCGGGGTGCGGCTGAAAGGGGGTTTTTTCAAAAACGCCGTGTTTTTGAAAGGTGCAGCCATGGGATCCGGGGCGCATGTCCGCTCCGGCACCATATTTGAAGAATATGCCAGCGCCGCCCACCAGGTAGGGCTCAAGCAGACCATCCTTTTTCCCTTTGTCACCCTCGGCAGCCTGATCAATTTCTGCGACTGCCTGATGGCTGGCGGCACGGGGCCGAAAAACCACAGTGAAGTCGGAAGTTCTTATATTCATTTCAATTTTACGCCGCAACAGGACAAGGCGACCCCGTCCATGATAGGCAACGTACCGCAAGGGGTCATGCTAAACCAGAAGCCCATATTCCTGGGAGGGCAGGGCGGGCTTGTGGGGCCTGCCCGGCTTGCTTTCGGAACGGTCATCGCCGCCGGAACCATATGCCGCTCCGATGAACTGCGGGAAGGGCGCCTGATTTTCGGCGGGCCTTCAAGAAGCGGCAACATACCGTATCAACAGGATTTTTACCGCAACAGCAAAAACATTGTATTGAAAAACCTGCATTACATCGCAGGCCTGACAGCCTTGATGCGCTGGTACGATCATGTGCGGGCCTGTTTTGTTTCAAAGGAAATGCCGTTGCCCCTTTTTGAGGGTCTGAAGGCCAATCTCGGCACGGCCATTGACGAGCGGATATCACGCCTGGCAGCCTTTGCGGAAAAAATGGCCGATTCGGCAACGGCTTATGAAAAATATGCGGAAAACAATGCCTCTGAAAAACTGCTGGCACAAAAGCGGCAGCTTTTTGAAAACAAGGAAAAACTGTGCGACCTGATCCGTTCTGACGCCGGGCAGCTCCAGGGGAACGACCGGCTTCGGGAGGATTTTCTTGAAGCCATCAACCGCGCAATAGATTTATCCGGAAATGATGAATATGTCTCAATCATCGGTCGGCTTGACGCCAATGCGGCCGATAAGGGAACAGCCTGGCTTCAGGGGCTTATGGAAACATGTCTGGAAAAATGGACAGAGGTACTGCCGGCATTTTCATGATTGACGACTTCGCAAAAAGTGCAATATCTGCGTTGCGCGCAATTTTCGAAGAATCCCACGTACGGCGAAGTACGCTCAATTCTTCAAAAATTGCGCAAGCCTTGATCTTGGACTTTTTTCAAAGTCGTCTGATTTCGACTTTTTACGGGTTCATCATGATTGAGGGCTTTGTAAAGCGTTCAATCATCCAGGATTTTTTAATCCAATACTTTATATTTAAGAAAACAAAATATTGAAATAATTATGCATTCACTTTTTGGAACTGACGGAATCAGGGGGAAGGCCAATACCTATCCCATTATACCGGAACTGGCTGTCAACGTCGGCCGCGCGGTTGCGCGGTTGCTCAAACACAACCACCGGGCAACCGTTCTTATTGGAAAAGACCCGCGCATTTCCGGCGATATGATCGAAAGTGCCCTTGCTGCGGGTATCTGCAGTGCAGGCGGGGATGTGCGCACTTGCGGCGTGTTGCCCACGCCTGCTGTTGCATTTCTCACCAGGGCAAAGCGGTTTGATGCCGGGATCATGGTTTCTGCCTCCCATAACCCGTTTCATGACAACGGAATCAAGATATTTGACCGCGATGGTTTCAAGCTCTCTTTGGATCTGGAAAAACAGATTGAGGACGCGGTCCTTGAAAGCGAAGACATACCGGCGCAGGCCGCAAATAAACAGATCGGAAGCGTGCGACACGAAACAGGGGCAGAAGAACAGTATATTGATTTTATTATTCATTCCGGAGTTAAAAACATCGACCTGAACGGCCTGAAAATTGTTCTGGACTGCTCCAACGGGGCTGCATACAAGGTCGCGCCGGCGGTTTTTTCAAGGCTTGGGGCATCGTTGATCACGCTTTTTGCCGAACCGGACGGTATGAATATAAACGACCGATGCGGATCAGAGCATCTGTCTTCATTAAAGCATAAAGTCATTGAAGCAAATGCGGACATCGGCCTTGCTTTTGACGGGGACGCCGACCGGCTCATTGCCATTGACGAAAAAGGAGAAGCCGTTGCCGGCGATAAAATCCTGGCCATCTGTGCCAAACAGATGAAAATTGACGGAAACCTGAAAAACAACCGGGTCGTCAGCACGGTCATGAGCAACGTCGGGCTCAGAAATATATTGGAAACACTCGATATCCGCCACAGCATCACGGACGTGGGGGACCGGTGCGTACTTGATGAAATGCGCAAAAGCGGTGCGGTCCTCGGCGGTGAAGATTCCGGTCACATGATATTCCTGGATCGCCATACATCCGGAGACGGCATTATGACAGGACTCCGGTTGATTGAGGTAATGAAGAAAACCGGAAAGAAACTCTCTGAGTTGGCCGGTATCATGACCGTTTATCCCCAGGTGCTCAAAAACGTGAAAATTATAGAAAAAACAGATATTTATACCATACCTGAAATCGCGGACATCATCGCACGGATAGAAAAACACCTGGACGGACAAGGCCGGGTGCTGGTGCGATATTCCGGAACCCAGCCGCTGTGCCGGGTCATGGTGGAAGGACCGGACAGGGAAACAACGGAAAACTGCTGTGATCGCATTGTTGAAGTGATCGACCGGTTGATCGGCGCAGAATGAAAAAAACAGAGCTTTACCGGCATTTGATTGAAACCGCATCCAAGCTGGGTATCCGGGTATCCGAGCAGAACCTTCGCGCAACCAATGTCAATGCAAAAAGCGGGCTTTGCCAGGTCAAGGGGGAGTTTGTCTTTATCATGGACAAGCACCTGCTGCTATCTGAAAAAATCGCCATCCTCTCAGAATGTTTAAAATCCATGCACCTTGACGATATTTATATCGTGCCTGCCGTTCGAGACCATATCAATCGTGAATAATTAAAACCGGCGTGAATAATTAAAATCGGAAAGGCAAGGGCGCTGAACCCCAAAATGCCGTTTATTGGATCTGTAGAACCGCCATATTCGCTGCCCCAATTAAAAGTTTACATAATATTCCTTATCAGACGTTGTAAATATGTTTCCAAAAATATGCCATAAGGCCTGCCGCATTCCAGGGATCGTTTTTGGGACAGACAATCGAAATCGGGATCGAAATCGCTATCGAAAAAATCTGTTTTTTTCATTCTGCCCCGATCATCCGGTCGATCACTTCAACAAAGATGAAACGAGAATTGAGCACGAAAAATTTTCACAACCTGTCTCCCGGTCGACGCCAACACCCTCCAGGAGACAGACTTCCAGTCTGTCTCCCGGGTCGATTGAAATTGCTTCAAAAGTTGGCTTTAACCCGGGAGATGAATTTGAATTCCGTATATGTCGTCCCTTCAGGACGCTGTGTTTATTCGATCAATTTCCCACCTTAAATATTGATGAGCTTGGAAAAAGCCGTCAAAATTGGCTTTAACCCGGGAGATGAATTTGAATTCCGCCCCCTGGGCGGACTGCAAATTTCACCCGACCCCGACGCC
>SLGU01000105.1 GCA_007136525.1 Desulfobacteraceae bacterium
AGCCCATTACTATCTTGGAAAATTCCACAAGGCAAAAGGGGATCTTGAAAATGCCCGCTTCCATTTCAACCGGGCGCTGGCGGATATACAAGACCCTGACCAAAAAGCGGAAATTGAAGACAGTTTAAAGGAATTGGGCGGCACCCGCCAGCGGGGGAAACCCCGTGAAAACACTGACGGGGAGTTGAAAAGAGAGGGTTTACGGCTGATCGAAACGGGAAAATTTCATGGTGAAGGTGCCCCGGCCCTGCGACGCTGATCGCAGCGCAGTTGTATAGCCGAACATTTTGGACAGCGGTGCGCTGGCGCTGATGATCTGGCTGTCGCCCTTTGCGGAGATGGATTCTATTTTCCCGCTGCGGGCACTCAAGTCTCCGATAACATCCCCTGTAAACGCCTCCGGCACAAAAACCTCCAGATCCATTATCGGCTCCAGGAGGTATGGGCTGCCTTTTGCCATGGCTTCCCTGCAGGCCATCTTGGCGGCAACCATGAAAGCGAATTCCGATCCCATGTTTTCCCGACAGGATCCCCCTGTTAAAACCGCCGCGACGTCGGCCACGGGATAGCCCATCAATTCGCCATATTCCATGGACTCCCGGAATCCCTTTTCCACCGCCGAAATGAACTCCTGCGGAATGGCATTTTCCGGACCGCTGGCAGCAAAACGGATACCGCTCCCCCTTGGAAGGGGCGACAACGTGATGGACACTTCCGCGAAATGCTTTGTTCCGGAAACTTCCCGGTCGAACGCGGCGCTTGCGGAGGCCTTCCGGGAAAGGGTTTCCCGGTAAACGACCTGCGGCTTGCCGACATTCACATTCGTGTTGAATTCCCTTTTCATGCGGCTTGTAACAATTTCCAGGTGCAGCTCCCCCATTCCTGACAGGATCGTCTGCCCCGTGTCTTCATCCTGCTTCACATGAAGGGTGGGGTCCTCGGCCATGAGTTTTTCAAGCACCTGGTCGAGCTTTTCCTGGTCGTCATGGGTTTTGGGTTCAATGGAAATCGATATGACCGGCTTGGTGAATACCATCTGTTCCAGCAACACCGGTTCTTTCTGATCGCAAAGGGTCTCCCCGGTCGACGAGTCCTTGAGCCCCACAACCCCCACGATGCTTCCCGGGCCCGCGGTGTCAATCCGCTCCCGCTTGTTCGCGTGCATTTTCAGGATGCGGGAAATCTTTTCGCTCTTTTTCCGGCCGGGATTGTAAACATCTCCCCCTGCCTTCAGCCAGCCGCTGTAGACCCTCACATAGGAAAGCTTGCGGCCTTCGGTCATGGACACCTTGAAAATAAGGGCAGCCAGGGGCCCCTTTTCATCCGCAGTGTATGACACTTTCTCTCCGGTTTCCGGAACCCGTCCGACAACCGGCGGCACATCCAGGGGGCCCGGCAGAAACTGCACCACGGCGTCCAGCAGGGGCTGAATGCCCTTGTTTTTCAACGCCGCCCCGCACAGCACCGGAACCAGCTTCAACCCGATCGTTGCCTTGCGTATGGCTTCCGCCAGCTGCTGCGTGGTAATCTCCGATTCCTCGAGGTATTTTTCCATGATGTCGTCATCGACTTCGGCCACGGTTTCAACCAGCCTGTCCCTGTACTCGGCGGCCATATCCTTGAAATCAGAGGGAATGTCGTCCGATTTGAATAGCTCACTGGGTTCGTCGGATTCCCACATGATCCGCCGCATGCCCAGCAGGTCAATGACGCCGCGAAAGCTGTCTTCAGTGCCGATAGGCAGTTGAATGATCAACGGGTTGGCATGCAACCGCTCCTTCATCATATCCACGACCCGGAAAAAATCAGCCCCGATCCGGTCCATCTTGTTGACAAAAGCGATTTTCGGGACCACATACTTGTCCGCTTGGTGCCAAACGGTCTCGGACTGCGGTTCAACACCCCCAACAGCACAGAACACGCCCACGGCGCCGTCGAGGACCCGGAGCGACCGCTCCACCTCGATGGTAAAATCAACATGGCCCGGCGTGTCGATGATCTGTATGTCCTTATCCTTCCAGTGGCAGGTCGTGACGGCGGAGGTGATGGTGATGCCGCGCTCCTGTTCATCCGGCATCCAGTCCATGACGGCTTCCCCGTCATGGACCTCACCGATCTTGTATGACCGGCCGGTATAAAACAAAATACGCTCGGTCACCGTCGTTTTTCCGGCGTCGATATGGGCAATGATGCCGATATTCCGTAATGACTGAATCTTTAGGGTCGTTTTCATCTCACCAACAGCATGTTTGCGTTTGCCGGATACCGTATGTCGATGTGCCCGGCGAATGTTTCGGCTTCGCTTCCGTCAAGCAGGATCCTGACGCGGTCGATGTCGTCGGCGTTGACGACCAGCGTATTGACGATGGCATACACCGTCAGCAATTCCGACCGGACGCCTTTCGGATGCGAAAAAAATGCATTTCCTGACAAGTCGGCGTAAAGGGTTCCTGCATCGTCCGTATATACACCCATCACCCGTGTTTCAGGGTCCAGCACGGGTATCAGGGACCCGGCCGCCGCACCGCGCCCCGGCCCCTTGATCAGCGCTTCCAGCATCATGCGGCAATACACAAGGGTATCACCCGGATGCTCAATATTGCGGATTTCTCCGGTCAAATATCGCCCGCCGGGCTCGACAAAGTAAAGATAAACCCTGCTTTCCCGGTTGCTATCCGCTCCCCTCAAGGCATTTTGCCCGGCTTGATCCGCTGTCTCCGGGCCCTGATAGGCATCCCCGCAGCCGCCAAACACGCAGATACCGACGGCGGCAAACCATAACACGAAAAGCGATTTAAGAGATAGATGCAAAAATGCTTTCCCCTGAAAAAAATGGTTTGTGCTCCTGTATCGCCACATTAATGCGGCCCGGGATTGGTATCGGGGCTGGGGTCCGAATGCCAACCCTGAAAAATCGATTCACATCAGCTTCAGGCAACGGGATACGGCAACAAAGAGCAATGCTTCATGCGAACAACAAGGATCTGACTATAATCCAGCTTGGATTTCAAGTCAATCCCAAGAAGAAGGCCGCAGCGATTCTGACGAAAAGAACGGGATACGAATCTGCGGGTCGAAGCACCTGCCTGCCATTAAAAAAGGTTCAATTGCATTCAGTGAGGGAGTGGGGGCATTACCTGAGCAACTGTGAGGCCTTGGGATCGCACTATGGCTTGTTCCGCATCACCCTGCAAACTCGTCCCGCCGGTGGCGGGACTCAAACAATGCAGTGTGATTTGCTCCACTGCGCCAAGAGCGATCACCAAGGCCCCCCAATGTTGCTTCAGGCAATGCCCCCACTCCCTCACTGAATAAAATTGGTCATTTTATACATCGCCTGCATCACGGTTTTTGATGAACGGGAAACCCTTTATTTGCGTGTGGAGAACATAGAATTCCACAGACTGGAAAGTCTGTCCCCTGGGGGTTCTGCAAATTCGACACCGATAACTACCCCGACCCCGCGAGGCTGAACAACCTTTTGGGGGGAATTGCCCTTATACAAATGATCAATTTCAACCGGGTGGTGCCGGGTGTTGCCCGCAGCAACAATTGCAGGGGGTTGCTGATAGCTCCT
>SLGU01000302.1 GCA_007136525.1 Desulfobacteraceae bacterium
CCGACTATTTTATACAGGCCTGAAACAAGGGCTTCCAGGGGGTCGTCTTCTTTTTTCAGGGGTATGCACGGAAATTCCCATAGGCCGCACAGCAGCCCTGTTTCCTGTCTTTGTACGACCAGGATGCGGCCTTTTCGGACAATGACCCCTGATGCCCAATGCTGGAAGGTCAGGGCGCGGCGCTTGATGCGGCGGGGGTATTCTCCGGTTTTGCTGTCCTGGAATGCTTTGCAGTAAAAGGTCAAGGGACATTTGCTGCACCGCGGGTTTTTAGGCGCACATAGGAGCGCGCCCAGCTCCATCATTGCCTGGTTGTGGCGGCCGGGGTTTTGTTTGTCGAGCAATACATCGGCAACACGCTGAAAGGTTTTGATGGATGAAGCATGGTTGGCAGGGGGCTCAAGGAGAAACAGGCGCGCAAGGACGCGCTTGACATTGCCGTCCACAACGGCAAACGGGAGGCCAAAAGCAATGCTTGAAATGGCCGCCCCAATGTATTGGCCGATTCCCGGCAGGCCCCGCAGGACATCCGGGTCTGAGGTCAGTTTCCCGCCGGTTTCCGCCGCCAAGATCCCGGCCGCCTGGTGCATGTGCCTGGCCCGTGAATAGTACCCCAATCCTTCCCACAGCTTGTAAACCTCCCCGATGTCTGCCGCGGCCAGTTCCAGAACACCGGGAAAACGATCCAGAAAGCGATGGTAATAGGGGATAACGGTATTCACCTGGGTCTGCTGCAGCATCACCTCGGAGACCCATATGCCATAAGGGTCTTTGGTCCGCCGCCAGGGCAGGTCTCGTTTGTTTTTATCATACCAGCGGCCAAGGGCGGCCGGTATACCGGCAATCGCGTCCCTATCCATACCAAGGCGGCTGTCCGTTGTTTTTTCGCGCTGCATGAACCGCTTATACCACAATCATTGCGCCTCCCGCACGCAGATTTATCCTATTTTCCCGTTGCATTCGGCCGCGGGTTGGGTTAATGCACTTTTATGGCTTATCTCTGGTTCGTTACGGCACTGTGGGCATTTTCCTTCAGCCTGATCGGGGTTTACCTGGCAGGCCAGGTGGACAACTATTTTGCCGTGTTCACGCGGGTGCTGCTCGCCTGCCTGGTATTTCTGCCCTTTATCAAATTCTCCCGGATACCGGCGATGCTCGCTGTCAAGCTGATGGTGATCGGCGGGATACAGCTGGGCATCATGTATTTTTTCTTCTACAACGCCTTCGGGTTCCTGACGGTCCCGGAAGTGGTCCTCTTTACCGTATTCACGCCCATATACATCACGCTGCTCTATGACCTCATGAAAAGGCGGTTTACGCTCTGGTACCTGGTCACCGCCATCATCGCTGTTCTGGGAGCCGCTGTGATCCGCTACAACCACCTGAGCCACGATTTCGTCTTCGGGTTTCTCATGGTTCAGGGCGCCAATATCTGCTTTGCCCTGGGGCAGGTGGCATATAAATACCTCATGGAGCAGGAGGGGAAAGCCGGCAAAAATACCCTGCCGCAGCACACCGTGTTCGGGTATTTTTATATCGGGGCCCTGGTGGTGTCCGCTTGCGGGCTTATTATCTGGGGGGATCTCACCCGCCTGCCTTCAACCCCGGTTCAGTGGGGCGTGCTTTTGTGGCTGGGGCTCGTGGCATCAGGGCTGGGCTATTTTCTCTGGAACAAGGGGGCCACCCTTGTGGACCAGGGCGCCCTTGCGATCATGAACAACGCCCTGGTTCCGGCGGGGCTGCTCGTGAACCTGGTGATCTGGAACCGGGATGTGGACCTGCTTCGCCTGGCAATCGGCGGCGCTTTGATCATGATTGCGCTCTGGTTCAACCAATCCTGGGTCAAACCCCGGGTCGAAGCGCGCTACGGGATCGCCTCGCCGTCCGTTTAACAGGGCTCCGGCCTGATCAAAAACGGATAACACATGTCAAAACCTGAAAAATACATCCTTGCCATTGATCTGGGCACCTCCGGCCCCAAGAGCGCCCTGGTGTCCACCCGCGGGCAAATCATTGCCGATGCGTTCGTGGAAAATGACCTTTACCTGTCTGACGGCGGCGGTGCGGAGCAGGACCCCGGTCAATGGTGGGAAAGCATCATTGAAACCTGCAGGGCGGTCCTGGCGGAAAAGCGTGTGCCGCCTGAACAAATCGCGGCCATTTGCTGCTCATCCCAGTGGTCCGGCACCGTGGCCGTCGACGCCCAGGGCCAACCCCTCATGAACGCGCTGATCTGGCTTGATTCCAGGGGAAGCCCCTACGTTCATGAGATCACCGGCGGCCCTTTAAGGATACAGGGATATTCGCCCGGCAAGATTTTAAAGTGGATTCAGCTGACCGGCGGTGCGCCGTCCCATTCCGGCAAGGACTCCATAGCCCATATTCTGTATATCAAGAACCGTTTCCCGGACGTTTACCAGCGGACATACAAGTTTCTTGAGCCCAAGGATTTTATCAACCTCTGCCTGACCGGCATTTTTGCAGCGTCCTGGGATTCCATTACCCTTCACTGGGTTACGGACAACCGCGACATCAACCGTATCGTCTATGACCACCGGCTGGTCAGGCTTTCCACCATCGTGCGGGAAAAGTTTCCGGACCTGGTGCCACCTGCATCCGTGCTGGGGCCGTTGAAAAAAGAAATTGCCGATGAACTTGGGCTTTCCCGGGATGTCGTGGTGATTTCAGGCACACCGGATGTCCAGGCCGCTGCCGTGGGATCGGGCGCTGTTGCTAATTTTGCAGCACACCTGTACATCGGTACATCATCGTGGCTCACCTGTCATGTACCGTTTAAAAAAACGCTTCTTTCAAGCAACATCGCTTCCCTGCCGTCCGCCATTCCCGGGCGGTATTTCGTTGCCAACGAGCAGGAGTCCGCAGGTGTCTGCCTGCGTTTTCTAAGGGATACCATCCTTTTTGCCAATGACGGCCTGTCCGACACCCCTGCGCCGGATGACTTTTATGCCCGTGTTGACCGCCTTGCGGCAGGGGCGGAAGCGGGAAGCGGTGGACTGCTTTTTCTCCCGTGGCTTTACGGGGAGCGCACGCCCATTGACGACCCCCTGATCCGTGGCGGGTTTATCAACCTGTCCCTTGACACCACCCGGGCGCAACTCGTCCGGGCCGTGCTCGAAGGGGTGGCCCTCAACAGCCGGTGGTTGCTTTACGCCGTTGAAAAGTTTACGCGGCGGCGGATCGACCCGATCCGGATGATCGGCGGCGGCGCCTTGTCCGACACATGGTGCCGGATCCATGCCGACGTGCTGGACCGCACCGTGGAAAAAGTGAAGGGGCCTTTGCTTGCCAATGTGCGCGGGGCCGGATTGCTTGGGGCTGCGGCCATGGGGCACACATCTTTTGATAAAATCGGTGAAAGCGTTGAAATTGAGTCTGTCTTTTCCCCTGAACCGTCCAACCGGCAGGTGTATGACACGCTTTTCCGCGAGTTTCGGGCAACCTACAAGCGCATCCGCAAAACCTGCGCCCGTTTGAACACCCGATGACCTTCACCCCACAACGTACAACCTATAACCTACAACTTACAACCTATAACTTATAACCTACAACCTACAA
>SLGU01000309.1 GCA_007136525.1 Desulfobacteraceae bacterium
CGTGATCGCTGGTATGAACGGGAATCCCTGCTTGAGCCCCGAAAATCGTCGTGGCTCAATGAACGGATGCTGGTCGCCTATTGCGGCATTCCCCATGAATCCGCTGATATCAACAGCCGTTGGATCAAGGGGTTTATCGATGGCACCTGGCGAAAACAATGGGTGGATATCATTGGTAGCACCCATGGCTTTATCCGCGCGTTCAAGGCCGGGGACGTGCCTTCCGCAGTCCGGCAGATGCAGCGGGAAACAGCCATCCGGCGGGAAATAACCCCGGATGTATTGGACGATATCGGCGTAAAACTTGTGGCTTCGGCCGAAGCGGCCCATTGTGCTGCGCGTTTTACCGGGGCGGGCGGCGGCGGTTGCATATGGGCGTTCGGAGAGCCCGGTGGGATCTTATCCCTGAAACCCGAATGGGAAAAAATTCTGTCTTCCCGCAAAGATGCCCGGCTGCTTCAAACGTCCGTTGATATGGCTGGGTTGACCGGTTGTTGACCCGTTTGAAAAAATATATGGCAAGGATGGATTCGAATGTATTTTCAGGATGTGATTCTCAACCTGGACCGTTTCTGGTCCCGCAAGGGATGTGTTCTGGTGCAGCCCTATGACTTGGAAGTTGGGGCGGGCACGTTCCATCCGGCCACTCTGCTGCGCGCACTTGGACCCGAACCGTGGCGCGTGGCGTATGTGCAGCCCTCACGACGCCCTACTGACGGCCGGTACGGTGACAATCCCTACCGCCTGCAGCATTACTATCAATACCAAGTGGTTCTCAAGCCATCACCCGGAAATGCCCAGGACCTTTTTCTAAACAGCATCAAGGCGCTGGGTATTGATCCCATGGACCATGATATCCGCTTCGTGGAGGACGACTGGGAGTCGCCGACGCTGGGTGCATCCGGCCTTGGATGGGAAGTCTGGCTGGACGGCATGGAAATCAGCCAGTTCACCTATTTTCAAATGGCAGGCTCCATCGAGGTTGATCCCGTTCCCGTTGAGCTGACCTACGGCCTTGAACGCATTTGCATGTACCTCCAGGGTGTGGACAGTGTTTTTGATATCCAATGGAACAGGCACCTCACCTATGGGGACGTGCATCACCAGCAGGAAGTCGAACAGTCGACCTATAATTTTGAAACCGCCGACGTGGAGATGCTGCACGACAGTTTCAACCGGCTCGAAGCCGAATCCCGGAAAAATGCGGCAGATGATCTTGTGCTGCCCGCATACGAATGCTGCCTGAAATGTTCTCACCTGTTTAACATGCTCGATGCCCGCGGCGCGATCAGCGTCACTCAAAGAACCGGTTATATTTCCAGAATACGCGATCTTGCGCGTCTTTGCGCCCAGGGTTATATCAAACAGCGAAACGCGATGGGCCACCCCATGTTAGATCGTTTCTGAGAGCAGGCATCCTTCATCTTTGTTCCCTTCCGGGAATGTTCTCATTCGCTTAATTGAAAACCGACCAATGACTGCTACATAGGATTCAGACCGAAAATGGAACCATTGCTTATTGAAATCGGCACCGAGGAAATTCCTTCAGGATACATCGAACCGGCATTGCATGCCTTCAGGGCGCAGCTGACAGAAAGGCTTCAAAAGGAGCGGATCGAACATGGCAACGCGGTGATATATGGGACGCCGAGACGCCTTGCTGTTGTGGTGGAAGATGTCGCTTCGCGACAGGCGCCCCTAACATCGGAGATTATCGGGCCGCCTGAAAAGGTAGCTTACGACGGTGAAGGCCGCCCAACGACGGCTGCTGTCAAGTTTGCCGAAAAAGCCGGGGTTTCCGTAAACCGCCTTGAAGTCAGGGATACTGAGAAAGGGCGGTATTTATGCATACAAAAGACAGAAAAAGGGCAGGGCGTTATTGGCATTCTGAAGCAGGCCCTGCCGGAAATGATCCTGTCCATACCGTTTCCCAAAACCATGCGCTGGAAAAACCTCAGGACATCCTTTGCGCGTCCGATTCACTCGATCGCTGCGCTTTACGGAAACCGCGTCATATCTTTTTCAGTGGGCGATGTAAAATCCGGCCGTCACACCTTCGGCCACCGGTTCATGTCATCCGGAAAGATCCGGCTCGACCATCCAGGCCAGTATATTGAGAAGCTCCACTCCAGTTTTGTCATTGCGGATATTGCGCAGCGCAAGGCATTAATGAATAAAGAGATGCAGTCGGTGGTGGCAAAAGTCGACGGACGGATTCATACAGACGACGAACTGGTTGACATGGTGTGCCAACTTGTTGAATACCCGGAAGTTGTTCTTGGCACTTTTAACCGGAAATTTCTCGAACTGCCCCCTGAAATTCTTGTGACGGCCATGCGGACGCATCAGCGGTATTTTGCCGTCATGGACCGCCAAGATAAGATGATGCCCAATTTTGTTGCGGTGAGCAACAACCGGGCCAGGAATATGAAGGTGGTTGTCTCCGGCTATGAGCGTGTGCTTTCAGCCCGGCTGGAAGATGCCCGGTTTTTCTACAATGCCGATCTTAAGGAATCGCTTGACCGGATGCTTGAAAAGCTGAAGAATGTTGTATACCAGGCACGTCTAGGCTCGGTTTATGACAAGACCCAGCGCGTCAGGGCGCTTTGCGGAATTTTGGCCGATATGGCAGGCTTGAAAAACACCGCAAAGACAAACCTCGATATGGCGGCCTTGTACTGCAAGGCGGATCTCGTCAGTCATGTGGTTATCGAGTTCCCAAACCTCCAGGGTGTAATCGGGCGGATTTACGCCCAAAAGGCAGGCCACCCGGAAGGGGTGGCCGCGGCAATTGAAGCGCATTACCGGCCGACGCATTCGGGCGGAAAACTGCCCGAAACGGTCGAAGGCGCAGTGCTTGGCATTGCCGACAAGCTTGACACCCTGTGCGGATGTTTTCTCATAGGGCTTGTTCCAACCGGGGCCTCTGATCCATATGCCCTTCGTCGCCAGGCGATCGGGCTCATTGCCACCGCCCGTGCGTTTAACCTGGGGTTTTCATTGCCGGATGTAATACATCAGGCCATGGGCCTGTTTAGCGGCCACGACGATGAAACCATCAAGGGGGCCGCTGATCAACTTGAGGCCTTCCTTAGAAACCGCATGGCGCATATGCTTGAAGAGGATGCGATTCCAAAGGATATGGCGGCTGCCGTGTTAGCCGTTTCTTCGGACAGGATTCCCGATGTGTGGAACCGCGCCCTTGCTTTTTTGAAAATGAAATCTGCGCCCGGGTTCGATTCTTTGGCCGTGGCGTTCAAGCGGGTTGTCAACATCATCCGGAAAGCCGATCCCGATGAAACCGGCGGGGACGTGCGCCCCTCTATTTTTGATCATCAATCGGAATCAATGCTCTATGATGCATTTGTCCACGCTGAAAAACAAGTAGCCGATTGCCTTAAAAAGCAGGATGCGGAAACGGCCTTTACCGTCATCGCCGGCATAAAAGGCCCGGTTGACAAATTTTTTGACGACGTGATGGTCATGACGGACAACCCGGATATTCGACGAAACCGTCTTGCCCTGCTGCGGCAAATATCGGAGCTCTTCGCCAGGTTGGCGGATTTTTCAAAGA
>SLGU01000236.1 GCA_007136525.1 Desulfobacteraceae bacterium
GGAAACATGTCGGTATGGCATATCCTTACAGTCCCAGTTTGGCTATCTCGTTTAAAACCTCCTCGTTTTGCATGTCCTCTTCTTCAAGTCTCCGATTTTCCGCATCCCACTTGCTCCTTGCCCAGATTTCAAAATGATCGAGGACCCCAACCAGGACAATATCCTTTTCCAGGTCGGCATATTGCCGCAGGGAGGGTGGCACGAGAATACGGCCGTTCTTATCCAGGGGGCAATCCGATGATCCACCGATGAAAACCCTCCGGAAACGGCGCATGGAAGCACTTTTTTCAGCAAGCCGGAGGATCTTGTCTTCAACTTCCGCCCACTTCTCATAGGGGTATGCCACAAGGCCGCCGTCCATGCTGGAAAGGATCAGGCCATCCCCGCCGTTGCTGGAAACAAGTTCCCTGAACCGGGCCGGAATGATAATGCGCCCCTTGGCATCAATGGTATGATATGAACTCCCCCTGAACATAATCCTCCATAAATATCCACTTTGCTCCACCATTTAACCCAAATTTATAGTATTCATGGAAATTGTCAAGAGAAAATCGTGCATAAAAACAAAATATTTATGTGATTCTAAATACTAAGGCAATTGGGGCGGGGTTTGAGAATCGAAAACAGGGGGGTAAAAAGCCAGGTAATCAGCGGAATTGAGGCTTTTTTGATCTTTTCGGGGTCGGGGTCGGGTTTTGCTTCAGCCGATGCGCACGGATTCGCCGAATCTCGGCGCAACCACCGTGTACCCTTCTTCCGTGAGGGTGTCGCCAAAGGCGGACATCTGGTCTTCTTCTCCGTGGACCAGGGCGATTTTTCTGATTTTCAGGCCGGAATCCTTGAGAAACCGCAGCATCTCATCTTTATCGGCATGCGCGGAAAAGCCGTCTATATTTTCCACGTGCGCTTTCAAAGGATACTCCTTCCCCATGAAACGGACTGCGGGGGGATCGCCCTGGCGCCCGGCATCCCGGTATTCACCGCCTTTTTCAAGAATACGGCGGCCCAATGTGTGCTGCGCCATGTAACCGACGATCAGAATGGTGTTTCTGGGGTTGTGGATCTTGTACCGCAGGTGGTGGAGAATCCGGCCGGCTTCACACATGCCCGCAGCAGAAATGACGATGTGCGGTTTTTCCTCCCGCATCAGGGCCATGGACTCCTGGACGGACGCGACAAACTGAAGCTGGGAAAACATGAACGGGTTCATGCCGTTTTCCAGAAACGTTTGGTGGGTCTCGCGGTCATACACTTCAGGGTGCTCACCGAAGACCTTCGTAATGCGGGTTGCCAGCGGGCTGTCTACATATACCGGGATTTTCGGCACCGCATCATTGTTGTAAAGCTCGTGAATGGTGTAAAGCAGCTCCTGGGTCCTGCCGAATGCAAAGGCCGGGATTAAAAGGACACCCTGGCGCTCGACGGTCTCATTGATAATTCTTTTCAGGCGGGGGGCCATGTCCGCCACCGGTTCGTGGGCGCGGTTGCCATAGGTGCTTTCAAGGAGCAAAAGGTCTATTTCCCGGCCGGATTGAGAAAAATCCCTTGCCGGGTTTTTAATGATAGGCTTGTCATATCTGCCTAAATCGCCTGTATAGCAGACTGAAAACGTTTTGCCGCCCTTCCGCCACCTGACAATTGAAACCGCCGAACCGAGGATATGACCGGCTTCATAAAAAATGCACGTCATATCCTTTCCTATGGTGAATTCCTGGTTGTAGGGCTGGCCTGAAAAAAGCGTCAGGGCATTCTCCGCATCCGCACCGGTATACAAAGGGCTTACGGGCCGGATATCATAGCGCGCCATGAACCGTGCAACGGCGTCTTCATCTTTGCGGCCGTTTTTTTTCAGGCGCTTCTTGGCCTCCTCCCTGGATACGCCCGCCAAATCCGATATGACATCAACCGCCCGCTTGTAATTGATGTAAGCCGCATCGGATTCCTGGATGCCCGCACTGTCCGGAAGCATGTACTCGCATGCGTGGGCGGTGGCCCGTGTTGAAAAAACATGGCCTGAAAATCCCCGGGCGGCAAGCAGGGGGATGCGCCCCGAATGATCGATATGCGCGTGGGAAAGCACCACATTCGTTATTATTGCCGGATCAAAAGGAAGCTGGCGGTTTTTCCGGTCGCTCTCCTCCCGCCTTCCCTGGAACATTCCGGCATCAAACAGTATTTTATCGGAATCGGTTTCAACAAGATGCATGGAGCCGGTCACTTCACGTGCCGCGCCGTAAAATCGTATCTGCATATCCATCTCCCGGATGCTGGCAGGTTCAAAGATTGACAGCTTCGTAAAAAGTCACTTTAGGACGGCAAAGAAAAAAGTTCAAGATCAAGGCGCGAGCAATTTTTGAAGAATTGATAGTACTTATGTGTACGTGAGATTCTTCAAAGAGTGCTCGCAACGCAGATATTGGACTTTTTACGAAGCCGTCAATTAAGGGGCATGCGTTTTTCATCGGCCGAAAACCAAGCCCACCGCCAGTAAAAACGGGGTCAAAAGGGTTAACACGACATTTCTGCCCATGTAGGGAAGCAGTTTTTCCAAGTCCGCCTCCCTGTATCGTGCGACACCCGATAGCGCGTTGACAGCCAGGGGAGCAGTTATAAGGCTTATCAGCGCCAAACCCGGAAACCATCCCGCAAGCCATGCGAATACAACCGAAAGGTAGGCGCCCCCAAGAAAAAGCCCGAAAACGATTACCCCGGCCTTTTTTCCGTAGGCAATCATCAGGTGCCTGCGCCCCACCCCGGCATCCGGTTCAATATCCGGAAACTGGTTGACCAGGAGCAGGTTGCTGACCAGAAAAAAGGGGACCAGGGATGCCGCAAAAGCCGCAGCGCTGTAACTACCGGTCATGACCAGGTCCGTGCCCATGACCATGCAGGGGCCGAAACCGATGCCCGGGGCAAGAAGGCACAAAATAGGGTCGCGCGTCAGCCAGCGGGTGTAAAGGACGATCGTCAGTACGCCGAGAGTACCGATGGGAAGGAGAATGGCACCCCATGTCCAGAGGAAATAAAGGCCGATCAATACCGTAACGAGAATTGAAATGATGCCGACAGCGGCGGCGTAATGCGCTTTTTCCGGATGCCGGGGCAGCGTGCCGCTCCCGCCGGAAAAGGGCGTGCGCGTGGTTGTATGGTCGAGTCCGGATTTAAAGTCATCGTATTCATTGAGGGCGTTGACGCTGATGTGGGCGCACAGTCCACCGGCCAGGGCGAGCAGAAAATAATCCATTCGGAAAATGTCCCCGGCATGGTGTGCCACAGCGGCACCCAGAATTACGCAGACGGGCGTCAAAAGCAGAAAAGGCAACCGCATGGGGCCGAATATGATGGATGGGGTTGACTGTGTATCCATGCTGTTCTTCTATGCCATCACGGGGTCGAAGTCAAATGCTTTTACGGGCGGTTTTTTCGGTAGCAGCGCAACTTGCCAATGAATTTCAACCTGCCTGCCAAGTATCTGTTTTAAGATTTACACTTATTTGCTGCCATGGTATATTTAATGTTTAAATAAAAAATCAGAAAGCATTGCAGGGCGTGACGACGGACATGACA
>SLGU01000128.1 GCA_007136525.1 Desulfobacteraceae bacterium
ATCCGGTAGCCCTGATTTTTCAGGGGCAGGCTGAAAACCAGGATTGCAGCAGCCAGCATGAATCCCAGGTAATGCAGGTCTACGCCGAAAAGGGCGCCGTACAGGTAAGTGCACCCGGTATCGCAGATCATGTTGGCGTAAACAGCCCCGGCCGCGAAAAATGGCAGGATGAGGTTTGCCGTTTTCCGGAATGCGTCCGCTTGTGAGAAAATTGTCAAGGGTGTGACCATTATATCCCGTCAACCTCGGCGGTAAGATTATTTTGGATCATCCTTATCGCCTTTGAGATCTTCCAGGGCCGGCAGTATATTCCTTCCGCCCGTATAGAGACTGGATTCCCCGTTCATGCGGATGGTCGCAGAAGGTGTGCTTCGGACGCCGTCATCCTGAAAATACTGGTTGAACTGCATAAAAACCGCTGACGGGTCAAATGGCGCATACGGGATCCCTTCATTTTCAAAAGCCTCGCGGATATCTTCAGCGCCGCCGTATTTTTTGGCAACATCGAAAAGGATATGCCGCACTTTGAAGGCATTGTCCAGGCTGCCCTCTTCATTGAGGGCGTAGAGGTAATAATGAATGTACGGAATGGCCTGGGCAAAGGGCGCATCCACAAATGTGACCTGGATTGAACCGGTTTTGACCAGTTCCTTTAAAACCGGCTCCAGTTCCGGTTCCAGGGCCCTGCATGGCGGGCAGAAATAACTCGCATAGATGCGCACTTCAACCGGCCCGGTTCCAAACGACGGGAAAAAATCAACACGTCCTTCCGGCTCATCAGCGGCAGCAGGCACGTGCATGAATAATAATAAAACCGCAGCCGCAAGGATAACAAGGAGGAAATTTTTCCGTCTCATAGCAAAGGTATCCGGGACCATATATTTTAATCTCCGTATGTTTGTTGTTTGAACAGGCAAAATATTGTTAGGAAAACATACTATTTGTGAGCACCCGCGTCAATTTTTTAAAAAAATATCGGCATCGAAGCCGGCATGCCCTATGGGATCCATCTTCTGAAAAAGCGGCCCAATCCCCTTTGTATTATTTGAGCCACCCGGCCACGTTGTCTTTTGATGGGATCTTGCCCACGGACTTGACTTCACCGTCGATAACGACAGCCGGCGTACCGAAAATGCCGTAGCTGGCAATTTCCATGGTGTCGGTCACCTTCACGATATCGGCGTCTACGCCGGATTCGGCCACGGCCTGCTTTACAATCTCAGTGGTCTTTTCACATTTCGGGCAGCCAGGGCCCAGGATCTTGATTTCCATCATTATTCTCCTTTAAGTGTTTAACGCGTGTATGGGTGGATCTTGCTGTATGTCAAGCAAACAATTGCCCGTAAATCACCCCGCAGATCGTTGAAAAAACAATTACAATGGCAATATACATAGCGGTTTTCCGGGTGCCCAGAACCCCCCTGATTACCAGTATGCTCGGCAGGGACACCGCCGGGCCGGCCAGCAGAAGTGAAAGCGCCGGCCCCTTGCCCATGCCGGAACCCATGAGTCCCTGCAAAATCGGTACTTCGGTAAGGGTGGCAAAATACATGAATGATGCGGACACGGATGCGAAAAAGCTTGTCCATACCGGCCAGAGGGCAGAAATAAAGTCATGCGCCGCACCGGCCTGCATCCCCGTAAGGGCAAAGAACTGCGCCGGGCTTGCGCCCACAACGGCCTCCACGTATTTGGACGGAATCATTGCCTCATGCCCCGGCCGGCCGAGGAAAAAACCGGCGAACAGGACCCCGATGAAGAGCAGGGGCATGATCATCAGCGCGTAGTTGAAGGTTTCATCGACCCAGTTTTTGAGCTCGTCTTTATTAAACCAGCGCCACAGAACCGGCACGAGCAGCACGAGGGAAAGACCGGCCACGTACCAGCGGATCTCGTAAATCGACGCCCAGAATCCGGCCTCCGATTGCGGTCTGCCCCAGTTGGCAAACACCAGAAAGACAACCAGCAGCGCAAAAAAAGACAGGTCCTGCCAGAGCTTGCGCGGCATTTTTTCTTCGGGCATCTGCATTTTCGGGCCTGCCAGCCGCTCCTTGTCTTCTTTTCTGTAAATGACGGCCATGGAAAGGCCGATGACAATGGCAAAAATAACGGCGCCGACCGCCCTTGCCAAACCCATTTCAAAGCCCAGCACACGGGCGGTTAAAATGATGGCCAGCACATTGATGGCCGGGCCGGAATACAAAAAGGCCACAGCCGGGCCGATGCCGGCCCCGCGCTGGTATATGCTGGCAAACAACGGCAGAACCGTGCATGAGCAAACCGCCAGGATCGTACCGGAAACCGAGGCCACCCCGTAGGACAGGATCTTTTTGGCTTCAGCCCCGAAATATTTGACCACTGCGGCCTGCGAAATAAACACCGCAATGGCGCCCGCAATGAAAAAAGCCGGTATCAGGCACAGGAGCACGTGCTCCCGGGCATAATCCTGCAGGAGCAGAAAGGATTCCATGATGGCCCCGGCCACCCGGTCATGAGTGAACGGCATGATATAGGCGAACAGAAAAGCCGCCAGGATAAGGAAAAACTTGTTTCGCTGGCTCATTGTTTTTATCCTTAGTTGTTGTTGCGCTATTGCAACCTATACAATTTCATGTCGCCCGGGCTTCCGTGTTGCAACTTCAATAAATCGTTATATCGGAATATATATCTTAAATGCCGGGATGTCAAGGCCGTTCCGGGTCTTTGCCGGGAGGTAAGCAGCAATCCGGTTGACATATCCATTCGAGGGTATATTCTGTTGAACATGAACTATTTTTGAAGCATCCATTCCATCGTATTGAGGGGCGAGCATGCAGCACATCACCGCATCTTACACGGATCAGTATGAACTGACAATGGGGCAGGCCTATTTTCTGGCAGGTCGCAAAGACCAGCAGGCCGTATTCGATTATTTCTACAGGAAAATGCCCTTTAACGGGGGATACGTGGTGTTTGCCGGGCTGGCCGACCTGCTGGAGATATTGGAGGATTTCCGGTTTGACAGGGAAGACCTGGATTTTCTGGCATCCCGGGGCTTCCATCCCGACTACCTGGCCTATCTCGGGGATTTCCGGTTTTCCGGCAGCCTCTATGCACCCCCCGAAGGCGACCTGGTTTTTCCCACACGCCCCATTGTCCGGGTGGAAGGCCGCCTGATTGAAGTGCAGATCATCGAAACGGTGCTGCTCAACATGCTCAACTTTCAATCCCTCATCGCCACCAAGGCCAGCCGGATGCGTCTGGCCGCAGGGGACGGCACGCTCATCGATTTCGGCCTTCGCCGCGCACAGGGGTTGGGGGGGTACCACGCCAGCCGCGCGGCCATCATCGGCGGGTTCGATGCGACCAGCAATGTGCGGGCGGCAAGGGATTACGGCTTGACGGCATCCGGGACCATGGCCCACGCCTATGTCCAGTGCCATGAAAGCGAACTGTCGGCTTTCCGCAGCTTTGCCGAAGCCCGGCCTGACGACTGCGTGCTGCTGGTGGACACCTATAACACCCTGAAAAGCGGTGTGCCCAATGCCATTACCGTCGCCAGGGAAATGGAGAAACAGG
>SLGU01000272.1 GCA_007136525.1 Desulfobacteraceae bacterium
CAAAGAAAAAAGCCCAAGATCCAGGCGCGAGCAATTTTTGAAGAATTGATAGTACTTATGTGTACGTGAGATTCTTCAAAGATTGCTCGCAACGCAGATATTGGACTTTTTACGAAGCCGTCACTGCTGACGAGGAGTAACAATACATGACTTATGAAGGACCATGGGACGCTGAATTTATCGAATCCCAGTACGAAAGATGGAAAACGGACCCGGACAGCGTAGAAAAAGACTGGCAGGCGTTTTTCAGGGGGTTTGAACTGGGGCGTTCGGATACACCGGGAACCGATGATCTTTCCGGGACGGATGCCGATGCGGCGCTGAAGCAGTCCCGCGTGGAGGCCCTCATATACCGTTATCGGGATATCGGGCACCTGCTCTCCTGCCTGGACCCCCTTGCGGCCTGCCCCACAAGCCATCCATTTCTGGAGCCCGGCACCTTCGGCCTCGGCAGCGAGGACATGGGGCGCACTTTTTATTTCCGGGGATTGCCGGAAAAAGAGCGCTTAATGACGCTGGCCGATATTATCGGCCGCCTCAAGCGAACCTACTGCGGGGATGTGGGGGTGGAGTACATGCACCTGCAGGACCCCGAAGAAAGGGGATGGCTCATGGCCCGCCTGGAAGCCGGGCAGGACCGGCATGCCCCGGGCCCGGATGAAAAAATGCGTATTCTCCGGAAACTATGCGAATCAACGGCCTTCGAGCAGTTCATACACAGGAAATATTTAGGTCAGAAGCGGTTTTCCGGGGAGGGGGCCGACGCCATGATTCCCATGGTCGATGCGCTCGTCAGCCATGCCGGGGACGCGCACGGATGTGGCCGGATCATC
Organism: Desulfobacteraceae bacterium; assembly: GCA_007136525.1. The sequence goes on from SLGU01000272.1 coordinate 834, forward strand.
ATGGGTATGGCGCACCGGGGTCGGCTTAACATGCAGGTGAATGTCCTTGGAAAGCCCTATGAAGACGTACTCCGTGAATTTGAAAACCGGCATGATCCCGACTTGGCGGTGGGCGGCGGCGACGTGAAATACCATTCCGGCTTTGACGGGGAGGTGTCCACCCGGGGGGGCAACCGGGTCCATATCGTCATGGCCCATAATCCCAGCCACCTGGAGTCCGTCAACCCGGTCATCTGCGGTATGGCACGGGCCTACCAGGAGCAGGATGGAAAACATCACACCGTCGGGCTTATATTGCACGGTGATGCAGCCTTTGCCGGGCAGGGGGTTGTGGCGGAAACGCTCAACATGTCCCAGCTCGAAGGTTACGGCACCGGCGGGACCATTCACCTGGTGATCAACAACCAGATTGGCTATACCGCCCTTCCCGACGACCTCCGGTCGACCCGGTATGCCACGGATATTGCAAAAATGCTCATGGTCCCGATTTTTCACGTTCATGGGGAAAATCCCGAGGCGGCCGTTGCCGTCATGAAACTGGCCGTGGATTACCGCATGGCCTTCTTAAAAGACGTGGTCATCGACCTGGTCTGCTACCGGCGCTATGGCCACAACGAGGGGGACGAACCTTACTTCACCCAACCGCTTATGTACGAACGGATTAAAAACCGACCGCCCTTGAGCGACATTTATTTCAACCTTTTGAAGGAAGAAGGCGTGGTTGATGAGAAAGGTTTGGAAGATGTTACCAGCGGCGTTTCCGCTTGTCTCCAGGAGGCCCATGACAAGGCCGTGAAGGATAAGCCTGAAAAGGAAAAAACCAGTGCTGCGTCCGTTCTGCAAACGCAAAAACAGAAGCCTTTCAAAACTTCTGTCAGCGCATCCCGGCTGAAGTCCCTGGCAAAAACGATCAACCGCGTTCCGGACGGTTTTGCCCTGCACCGCAAACTGGATCGGCTGTTTACAAACCGCCGTGATGCCGTTGAAAAAGGCGCCGGCATCGATTGGGCCAATGCGGAGGCCCTGGCTTTTGCATCAATATTAGAGGACGGGGTTCCCATCCGCCTGTCCGGTCAGGACAGCCAGCGGGGCACCTTCAGCCAGCGCCACAGCGCTGTTTTCGATACGAAAACCAGTGAACCCCATGTCCCGCTCAATACCCTTGGAGAGGGGCAGGCGTTTTATTATGCCATCAACAGCCTGCTATCAGAGGCAGGGGTACTGGGCTTTGAGTACGGGTATTCTTTGATACGGCAGGAATGTTTTACCATATGGGAAGCCCAGTTCGGTGATTTTGCCAACAACGCCCAGTCGGTGATCGATCTCTACATTGCCGCAGGCGAAAACCGGTGGGGGCGCAGGAGCGGGTTGGTGCTGTTTCTGCCCCATGGGTATGAAGGGCAGGGGCCCGATCATTCCAGCGCGCGGATCGAGCGCTTTCTGCAGCTGGCGGCCGAGGAAAACCTGCGCATCTGCATTCCGACGACACCGGCCCAGTATTTTCACCTGCTGCGTCGGCAGGCAGGGGACAGCACCGTGAAACCGCTGGTGATCATGACACCCAAAAGCCTGCTGCGCCGCCCCGATGCCGTCTCCGGTATCGGCGAGCTGTCCCGGGGGGCATTCATGGAAATAATCGATGATCCGGCGGGTGTCAAAAAAGCGGAAAAGGTCATACTTGTTGCGGGCAAACTCTACTACGATCTGGAACAGGCCCGGGCCGAAGGTGGGCGTGACAATACGGTCCTGGTGCGGGTGGAGCAGCTCTATCCGTTTCCGGAAAAGGCGCTTTCCGGGATCGTCAACCGATATAAAAAGGCCGCCCGGTGGGTCTGGGCGCAGGAAGAACCTGAAAACATGGGTGCATGGCGGTACGTTGCCCCGTTGTTCCAATCCTTGTTTTCCCTGGAGTTGGAATATGTGGGCCGGAAAGCTTCAGCAAGCACGGCTACCGGGTATCACAGCGTTTTTACCGATGAGCAAAAAGCACTGCTTCGGCAGGCCATGGCGGAATAAGGAGGCGTGATGAAAGTTGAAATAAAGATCCCCGAAGTCGGCGAGTCCATACAGGAGGCGATCCTTGCCGAATGGCTGAAAAATGACGGTGAACGGATTGAAAAAGACGAGCCCGTTTTTGTCATCGAAACCGACAAGGTGACACTGGAGGTGCCAGCGGCCGAAAGCGGCATCCTTGAGATTCTGGTGGCTGCAGGAGAGACGGTTGCCATCGGGACGGTCGTGGGTAAAATCGATACCAGCAGGGCTGGTGCCGAAAAGAAACCCGATGGGGGTGAGGCTGCCGCTGAACCTTCTGAAAAAAAAGGGGCAGCGGATGCGGATGAACCCCAGGTTTCTCAGGCGGAAAGGGAATCCCCGAAGGACGGTGCTGATGAAAGTTCTGCCGCTGCGGTTCCCCCGTCTGTCAGGCGCATGGCCGCGGAACACGATATCGACCTGTCCCGGGTGGAAGGCAGCGGCCGGAAGGGTCAGGTGACCAAGGAAGATGTTGTCCTGCATCTGAAATCCGGCCAGGCAGATGATAAAGACACTGACGCCGGGGCGGAAGCGGGCGCGGAGAAACACCTCGACCATGAAAAAACGCAGGAAGAAACCTCCCGAAAGCGCATGTCCCCCATCCGCAGAACCATCGCCTCCCGACTGCTGGCGGCAAAACAGAACACCGCCATGCTCACCACGTTCAATGAAATCGACATGGGACGTG
>SLGU01000026.1 GCA_007136525.1 Desulfobacteraceae bacterium
CCCGGTCACCTTTCCAAGGGTTATGCCCGATTTGGGGTACCGGTGAAGGGAAAAAGACGCCTCGATCACCAGGATATCCGGGCGGATATCATCGATCGCCTTGCTTACCCCGTCGTAAATCCCCTTCAACCGTTCAGGCAATTCAAGCCCGGCGGACGTCTGGATCATGCCGAACCCATAATCGGTGACGGCAAGCGCCGATCCTTCCACAACGGCAACGCCTGTCGATGCCAGGCCTGGATCTATCCCGATCACTTTCATTGTCAGCGTGTCCGTGAGGCCTTGTCAGGCACCCGGCTTACCGGTTGATATCGGCAAGGCGGCGTTCGGCGATTTTTGCCTCGTTATGATCCGGAAACTTCCGGATAAGCTCTCTCAGGATGAATACGGCATTGTCCTTCTCCCCCAGAAGTGAAAATGCGATGCCCTGCTTCAGATAGGCAGCCGGAACCTTGTTCCCCTGCGGGTAATCATCGATCACTTTCTGGTATTCAACAATTGCTCTTTCGTACCATTGCTCGGCAAAATAGATCTCACCCGTCCAGAAGAGGGAATTATCGGCAAGGTTTGACCGGGGAAACCGTTCCAGGAACATCGCAAATCCCTCCTGGGCACCCTTGTGCTGGCCTTCATCGAACATCTGCTTAGAGACCCGGTACAGCTCCTGCTCATTGAGCTGCTCGAGTTCGGCCCTGCCAGGGTATTGACTTTCGCCGGGAGCCCCGGACCGCTCAACGGCACCAATGCCCACATAGCTTTCCAGGCGGGACAGCCGATCGCCGTAATCATCCGTTTTATCGTCCAGGCCAGCCTTCAGCCCGCCCACATCCCGTTCCAGGCGGTATTCCATTTCTTCGACAATACCTGAAAGCCTTTGGAGTTCCGTCCGCATTTCATACATTTCGGCGTTATGGGTGGCTGCAACGCGTCGAAACTCATCCTCCTGCGCCATACCGCCGCCCATTTGATCAAGGGCCCGCCTGAGCCTCGCGTTTTCTTCAGCCAGAAGCTTAACCCGATCTTCAAGTTCCCAGACATGAGAGCGCGTGGCGCACCCCGCTATGGGGAAAAAAAGGGCAGCACATATGATAACCGTCAGAAAACCTCGCATGAATATCAAACCCGTCATATTGGCGGTTTTATCGGTATTGCGGCCTGCCGCCGCAAACCGGCAGGCCGCCATCCATTTTCCCGAAGCCTGATTTTACCTGAGGCGGAACTCGGCGCGCCTGTTTTTGGCCCAGGCCGCCTCATTGTTCCCTTTTACCGCCGGCCGCTCCTCGCCATAGCTGACGGTAACAATACGCGACGGCTCAACACCGGCATTCACCAGAAAATCCTTGACGCTCTGCGCCCTTCGCGAGCCAAGCGCAAGGTTGTATTCCTCGGTGCCCCGGTTGTCGCAGTGCCCCTCCACAATGACCGTCCTGTCGCTGTTCGCTTTCAGCCAGCGGGCCTGCGCCAGAAGAATTTCGCGGGTTTCGGCAGTCAGGCTGGAATCGTCAAATGCGAAATAGACCTTTGTGTCCAGAAACTGCACCTTTGCCTCTTCCCGCTGAAGTTCTTCGGTCTGTCTTGCGCGATAGGCTTCAACTTCTTCTTCCGCGATTCTTCTTTGCCGCTCCCGCTCGGCTTCTGCTTCTGCCTCTGTCATTTCACCGGTACGAATATCCATGGGATATTCATCGGTTTCCGGGGCTTTTTTGGCGCAAGATGCAAAAAACATCAGGCTGACCATCATGATAAGCAACACACCCAAAGAAATGCTTTTTTTCATTGCGGTTTTTCTCCTTGATAATAGCGTTATATTCCCCATGACTGCCGGAAATCCTCCGGCCGATCCACAAACGCGCCGATACCTTATCGTTTTCAGGGCTCCAGAACCGGAGACCAAGCCGGCAGGGACTGGTTTCCCGGCATGCTGACAATCTGCCTTTGGTCCGCTCCCGAAGCCGTCATGACATAAATGCCGGAATCACCGCCTCGCGTGGAGGAAAAAACAATCATATTGCCGTCCGGAGACCAGGACGGCGACTCGTTTCTCCCGGAATCGCTGGTCAACTGCCTTAATTGACCGCCCTCGGCATTGATGACAAAAATATCACTGGTGCCGCCGCTCATCCCGGAATATGCAATCTTGTCACCATTGGGGGACCAGGACGGCTGGGTGTTGTATCGCCCCTCAAACGTGAGCCGGCTGGTCCGCCCCGTTGCAAGGTCCATGACATATAACTGCGGGGAGCCCGCCCGGCCGGATACAAAGGCCATCTTTTTGCCGTCCGGGGAAAATGAGGGCGATACATCAACACCCCAGCTCCTGGTGAGTCTTTTATCAATTTTTCCGGTATCGGTCAAAAGGTAAATCTCTTCATCCCCTTCGAATGAAAGGGTCGCAGCGATGCGGGACCCGTCGGGCGGCATCCACGCCGGGGTGATATTCAGCCCCTCATAACCTGCCAAAAGCCGTTCAGTGCCTGTTGCCATCGACCTGACATAAATATCAGGCTTGTCCTGCTTATAGGAGGTATACGCCAGGTAGCGGCCGTCCGGGGACCATGAAGGGCTCAGCACAATATTACCCCCGCCCGTCAGCCGGCGAAGATTCTCCCCGTCAAAATCGCATTCGTAAAGCATCTTTCCGGCTTCCGTTTCGGAAACAAAGGCGATTTTCGTATTGAAAATCCCGAAATTGCCGGTCAGACGGTTAATCATCTCGTCGCAGAACCGGTGGACCATTTGCCTCACATCAGACACTTCACCGGTATAGCGCTTTCCAAAAACCAGTTCCTGCCGGAAGGGGTCAAAAAGCCTGAATTCAAGCTGCAAAACGCGCCCCTCCAGGCGAACGCCCCCCGTAATCAACAGCTCGGACCCGATGTCCCGCCAGTTCTTGAAATTGACCTCCCTGGCGGTAATGCCCTGCTTGCCGGGGGCATCGAGAAATGCCCGCCGGTCGATCAGGGTAAAATAACCGGTAAATTCGAGGGATTGGGCCATCAGGCCGGCGACACTGGCCGCAATCTGCTCCGTTTCCCGGTCATCGGAAAGCGATACCGGCACGGGAACAGCCAAGGGGATCCGTTTATGGAAAGGATCGCTGATGTTGATGTAATCATAGGTGGCTGCCACGCCCTTTCCGGCAAGAAAAAGGATCAATACAGCGCAGATCAGGACGGTTTTTACATGGCCAATTGGAGGGGTCATCGTTAAACCATTCATCAGAAATTATCCACCTGGCAGAATTGTAAGTCACATAAACACATAAGCAACTATTTTATAATAAAACCGAAAAATTTATTGCAAGCCGCCGGGCGTAAACCCCACGACGAGGCTATACTGGGTCATCCCGTCCGGAAGCGGTGGCAAAGGATTCGATTTCATGACCGTTTTATATGCGGAATCATCAAGATAATCGTTTCCGGATCGTTTTTCAAACCATACGTCCCGGATTTCGCCGTCCGGCATGATTTTTATTACCAGGCGGCTTTCCAGGCCCCGAATGTTTCCCGCCAGCGCCTCCGAAAAGACCCAATTGCTTCTAAGCTTATAATAC
>SLGU01000287.1 GCA_007136525.1 Desulfobacteraceae bacterium
ATTTTTCAAGCACTTCCGGCGCCACGTGGGGGCATTGGTCCAGGGGTTTCCTGTTTTTAAAGACCGCCACGGCAAAGGCCAGGCAGGTTTTTTCATTGCAATCCCTGCAGTTGGTCTGCGGCAGGTATTTGAAAATTTCCATGGGGTTGTTGATTCGGGTCATAGTTGGATTTTTCCGGATTGTAAGTTGTCCATTACTCAGCTAAGTCTATGCTTTTTCGAATCTGCGCTATGGCGTCCAGGCGCTTTTCAGATGATCTTGATTGATAGAAGACAAAATATCAACAATGACACCAAAGTCAATGGATGATCTTGCAGCGTTTGGCCGGGGCCTGGGATCTGGTTCCGGGATTTACGGCTCTCCCCGTTATATTCTTCGGGGGTTTCCGGTCTGTTTCCCGGACGCGTAACCCGTCATTCCGATCATAAATCTTATTAAACCGTAACACAGCCAGCTTACCAGGCGAAGTCCTGTGGTCTGCGTGTTCCAGTTGTTTTTTGATACGCGCCGCGCCCCGGTCTCGATGGATTGTTCAAGGCTCTGTTTTAATGTTTCAGCAAAATTTTTGTCGTCAACAACAATATTTGCTTCGAGCGCGAGCAGCAGACTGAAAGGGTCGAGGTTTGATGATCCTACCGTAGCCCAACGGCCGTCAACCACGGCAACTTTGGCGTGCATAAGACTCTTATGGTATTCGTAGATCTCGATTCCCGCATAAAGAAAATTGCCGTATAACGCGTGCGACGCATAATGCATCAATCGATATTCCACTTTTCCCTGCAAAAGTAAAATTACCCGTACACCGCGTTTGACCGCTTCCAAAAGCGCGTGACGAAAATGAAATCCGGGGAAAAAATAGGCATTTGCAAGAATGATTTCCGATTGCGCCCGTTTAATCGCCTGCAAATAGGCATTTTCAATGTCACGGCGATGGCGGATGTTATTTCTAACCAGAAAAGCCGCACGCATTCGTCCCGCAACGGATTCGGTTGAAGACGTTTTCCCGTGGTTGAACAGGGCCGCCCAGCCGGGGCGCAAACGGGCCCAGGCCACGCGCGACCAGACCCGGCGGGCCGCAGCATGAATTTTTTTAACCAAGGGCCCTTCCACGCATACGGCATAGTCATATCGAGGCGATGTTAGGCCGGGCCCCATATCATCGAGAATGTTAATGCCACCCACAAAAGCAATCCGGCGATCAACGACGACAATTTTCCGGTGCAGGCGACGGAATCTGCGGCGTCGCAGCGTCCAGGGCGAGGTCTTGGGCCGGAACTTCAGTAACATTATGCCGGCCGCCTCAAGGTAATCGACCATGGCTTCCGGCAACGCTTTCGATCCGAATCCATCGATCAACATATGGGTTCTTACACCGCGCAAGGCCGCCCGCCTGAGCGCTTCCGCGATTCGTTGTCCGATGGCGTCATTTTCAAAAATATAGCTTTCCAGATAAATCTCGTGCACCGCCTGATCTATTGCCGATTCGATCGCCGGAAAATAGGTTTCGCCGTTTTGCAGCAAGGTGATCCGGTTGTTTGGAATAAAGGAAGTCACAGCAGGGTTGCCCATTTTTTTAAGCCTTTGATCGGCGTTAGACCGCGTCAGAATGAATTTTTGAAAATTCCCGAAAGGCCTTGACAATATCCTGGATCACCTCGTGCATTAATTGCGCAAGGCTTTTGGATTCGGGGTTGTCCGGCACGGCGCCTCCTCTTGGCGGGAATTTTTTCGTGGTGCCTGCACATGCTTGGGTAAACCTGTCCCTTGCATGTGTATGGTGCTCTCCTGGATTCCCTGCAGCCCGTTTTTCAGAGTTTTTGAATAAATGAACCCAAAGGGGCGGTTGGGATCAAGGAAAAATTCCTTTAGATCCCGTGCAAATATCGGCGCGATATCGAGCTGAGGGAAATGTCCGCAGTTGGGGTACGCCGTAAGGGTGATTCCGGTGGATTGGGCCAGCATGGAACGCCCTTGTTTTATGGGCAGGATGCGATCCTTCTCTCCCCAGAACAAGGCCGTGGGGGGCAGCGCGTAAATTTCTTCCGAACGCTGTATGGTCTGCATATATTGGCCAAAGAGATTGATGACGTTGGCAAGCGAACGCTGAAAGGCCAGGTGCGTCCCGGGAATGCGCATCATCTCGATGTAGCGTTTGATTTCACCAGGTTCTCTTTTACCGAAAATCCCGGGAGAAAAGCGCATGAGCAGGGGGATGACCCGGCGCACAACCAGCGGCGTCAGCATGGGCCCCAACGCGGGGAATGTCGCGTACTTAAGCCACATGCCGACTTCGCGCCCCAGGCCGCCCGGCGACAGCAGCGCCAGCCGGACTACGCGTTCGCGGTTCTTGAGCAGCAGCCACTGGGCGATGCCGCCGCCGAATGAATGCCCGCAGATATGCGCGTGTTTGAGGCCCACAGCCTCCATCCAGGCGGCGATCATGCCCGCATACCAGGACAAGGTGTATGGCGCGTCAGGCCTGTCCGAGAGGCCGCTGCCGGGAAGGTCTATCATCAATACGTGAAAATCAACGGCAAGCAGGGGGGCAACTTTTGCCCAGACGCGATGCGTGTCCTGGAAGCCGTGAATGAGAACAAGAGGCGCGCCCGAGCCCATCTCGCTCCAGGCGATTGATATATTGTTTACGGTTGTCTTATGGGATTGCCCAACCATCTCCATGCACATTCTCCTTTGTCCGCCGCGACAACGACCACGGCCATCCGACGATTTATATAAAAATTCCGTCTGTATTTTTTTTTGATCTTTTCCGGGTTCCACTCAAAACGATATATTAATCCCCGCGCCGAAATACTCCGCCTCCAATTCGTAGAACTGGCCGAAGGGGAGATTGCCGTGGTAATATTCACCGAAAAGCTGAATGCCTCGTTTTCCCGCATAGGGACTGCGGATGTTGATGCCGGCTTTGACGTTAAAATCGGCGTTCCAGTCGGTTTCCTCCCAGGTATGGTAAAGGACGCTGAGGAACAGGCGAATCGTCGGTCTAAAGACCGGCTTTCTGCTTTGATAATCAATGCCCGCCTGGAAAATGTTACGCTTGATGTCGGTGCTGGACTGGATGATATATGAAGGACCGGCAGTGAGATGGAGTCCCTCCCATTCCCATGCGACGAGCAGTTCAACGGCCTCGAAGCTTAAGTTGACGCGCCTTACCAGATCTAAATCCGGCGGCTGGGGGTTGAGGAGGAACTCGTCTCCCAGGTGTGAGGACTGGTGGTAGAGGCGTGCCCGTGCCGACCAGGGATCGTTCCGGTAGCTTAGAGGAAACCCGATGATATAGTCGGCGTTGATCAGGTCCTTGGAATTGGTGTCCATATTGAATTGGGCGAGGATCACCCCGCTGAGACTGAGCTGCCAGGCATCCTCCTCGCCCCATCCGGGCCAGCGCACCAGGCCGAAGCTGTCGCCGAACCCAACCGATCCGATATTGATGCTGTCGCCGGGAAGATTGAGGCGGAGATAAGTCGCATGGGAGCGAGGCTCTTTAGGGCTTGCCATCGGAGGGTAATACAATTGGTCCTGTGGGAAAAGAATCGTTGTTTGGAGCGTGTCCTGAGAGATTTGCTCGTTCGGAGTCGCATTCCCGAACCCGGTGATCAAGGGAAAAATTGCACACAGCAGCAGCCCCGTAAAGAACTTTCGCATCTTATACTCCTTCAAGGATGTGCCGCCGGCAAAAAGTCGATTTATTGCGGGGCCGGTCAAGTTTTAATTCCATAAAGTCAATAAATTCCATAAAGTCAATAAATATAGCGTTCGCATATTTTACGGTAATGATGGCCGTATATCGACAACGTTATTGCCACTGACATCAGTCTGGGCTTGCGAATCAGCGTCCAGAGCATCAGCTGCCAGTAATGAAAGCGCTCTTCCCCCAGAATGCCGATCCTTAAAGCGGATCGAAAAAATGAAAGGAACCGCCCAAGATTTACCGGCTGCTTGATTTCAGGGGCCTTTAATTCCTCCAGTAAAACCCTGACCCGCCGGTAATAGTTTCCGGGTGAATACACCTGTTTCATGATGGCTTGATAGCCGTCCAAAAGCGTTTCAATTCCCATTTTGGGAATGATATTGGTCGTTCCGTCAACATTGTCTCCGGAGAAGGTGTTTACCACACGGCTTTCCTTTGAGAGCCGGTCGAAGAGTCTGGTTCCCGGAGGCGCCTGGAGCATGCCCACCATTGCCGCGACGATGCCGCTGTTCTGAATGAAATCGATCTGCCGCTGGAAAATAGAATGCGAATCGTTGTCAAAACCCACAATAAAACCGCCCATCACCTGCAGGCCCGAACGCTGAATGATTTTTATGCTTTCAAGGAGGTCCCGGTTTTTATTCTGGGTTTTGCCGCATTCCGTCAGGCTGACCTCATCGGGCGATTCGATGCCGATAAAGACGGTATCAAATCCGGCCTTTGTCATCAAATCAAGGAGTTCCGGGTCATCAGCGAGATTGATGGAGGCTTCCGTGAAAAATACGCATCCTTTTTTGCCTTTGCGCCATTCAATCAGGGCCGGCAGCAAATGCGTTTTGAGGTACGCCTTGTTTCCAATAAAATTGTCATCCACAAAAAATATGCTGCTGCGCCAGCCGGAAGCATAAATACGATCCAGCTCCGCAATGACCTGTTGCGGCGTTTTCATGCGCGGCCGGTGACCGAATAAGGCCGTTACATTGCAGAACTCGCAATTGAAGGGGCATCCCCTGGAAAACTGGATGCTCAGGGATGCATATCGTTTCGTTTTTATCAGATTCCAGGCGGGAAGGGGGGTGTCCGCAAGATTGCAGAACCCCGATGCCCTGTAGACTTTTTCAGGTTGTCCGTTTTTCAGGTCCGACAGAAAAGCGGGAAGCGATAATTCCGCTTCGTCCAATACGAGATGGTCCACTTCCGCGAATTCATCGGGTTCGGCGGTAAACAGCGGCCCGCCGGCAACAATCTTTACGTTCATCGCAGCGCATCGGTCGATGATCTGTTTGGCGGATTTTCGTTGAACCGCCATCCCCCCGATAAACACCATATCGGCCCATAAAAGGTCGCTATCCGTAAGGCCGTCCACATTTACGTCCACAAGGCGTTTGTTCCAATCCGCCGGCAGCAGGGCCGCGACGGTGAGCAGGCCCAGCGGCGGGAAAGCCGATTTTTTGCCGATAAAACTTAACGCATAGGTGAATGACCAGAATGTATCCGGAAATCTGGGGTAAACCAGGAGGGCGTTCATCGTAACGGTCTCCTTTTGATGTTCATGCGGGAAAAATGCGTTTCATTTTTTTTCTTATGGTATCAACCGCTTCCATCCCCTCGGCGTTAGATATTGTAAGTATCTGGATTTTTATCGGTTCTGATAAAAGGCTTTTTGTGCCGAGCAAGACGCTGAACCGGTCCGACCGCATATGGCGATTCAGATGCGGCCGGGTTTCCCATTCCGAAATCAGGTTGAAAATGTTCTTATCTTCGATATCGCCGTAAATACCAAAGCTGAGGCATCCCTTTTCGCTTTCGGTAGGCCCGACCATTGAGATCAGCGTCTGCATTACCTCTTTCTGCTTTTCAGGAAGCACGTTCATGATGGTTCGGATTACATTCATGGCCTGGAAAGAGATCCTTTTATCCTGGTTCATTCAAATGCTATTTTATCTGTAATATTCAGCTTTTGTTGGGTCCAAAAAACTGGACTTTTTCAGCCCGGCAACCTTTTCAGGGGTCTCCTCGCTGCCCTTTAATTTGCCGACCAAGGCTTTGTTCAGATCGATGGCCGTCGAAATGCCCGTCTCCCTGAAAATAATCCTGTTGATCGTCGCCTCATTCAGTTCGGCTGGGTTGACATACACCACCTTGATGTCATCGGCATCCGGCCCGGCGGCATATCCTCCCGGCAGATAAATGCAACCGGTGGAGAAATCCACGGCAAAGGCGATGATGCCGGGGACCAGAAAAAACAGAAGTCCTATCCCATCCAAAACCGCGACCCCCACGTCAATGCGCCCGCCGGTCTGCCCCCTTCTTTCGGGATACAGGATAAAGCCGCAGCCAGCTATTTGAACGAGCAGGCTGACCAATGTGATAGCGATCAGTAATTTTTTGAATATTGTTTTTTTCATTCCGAATCTCCCTGTCTGATATGATGTTTATCACAGGGCTTTGCGACCGCCGATGACATTGACCAGGATTACGACAATGGCAATCACCAGCAGGATATGGATGAGCCCTCCCATCGTGTAGCTGCTCACAAATCCCAACAGCCAGAGAACTACCAGTATTACTGCAATCGTCCACAACATGAGATTCTCCTTTCAATTTAATGGTTAAGGGTGGCCGGTATTGTAAGCCCCGGCCGGCTGTCTGTTGGAGGATAACTTAGAAAAAAGTCAGCTATTATCGCTTATTTCGAGCTCAAGGGGCTGACGCCTTCATTTAAGATAATAATATCAACCCGCCTGTTTCGCTCTCGTCCCGCCGCGGTATCATTGGCGGCCACCGGAGCGTTTTGCCCCAACCCACTGGTAGTAATGCGAGACTGGCTGATATCGCGGGCGATGAGTTTATCCCTTACGGTGTTTGCCCGTTTAATGGAAAGGTCAAGGTTTGCTCCTTCGGTCCCCGTGCTGTCGGTATGGCCTTCAATGAGCACATTGCGATTGGGGTATTCCTTCATAAAATTAGCCAGCTTGTCGATTTCGGTATCAGCCGCGGGCGAGAGGGACGCCGTGCCGGTGGCAAACAGCACGCCGCCGATTGTCAGCACGATGCCCTGATCCGTCATCCTGCCTTTCATGTCGACAATTTCTTGTTCCAGCTTGCTCGCCCTGGCATGGGCCGTTTCAGTTCTCTGTGTTTGCGCCAGTGTCTCCGCGTCGGATTTTCTGGCTTGTGCATCGGCCTTTCGCGCCTGAACCCTTGATGCCCTAGCTTCCTCACTTGATGCTCTGGACTGGGCCGCCGACACCTTGGCCTCTTTTTCCGCTCTTTGGGCGATTTCTCTTTGTGTCCAGGCTTCCTCGTCGGACTTTTTGGCCTCTGCTAATGATTCTCTGGCCTTCTCGTCTGATATTCTGGCTTGGGCATCCGATTCCATAGCCGCTACCCGCGCTCTTTGCGCTTTTTCTGATTGTGTCCAGGCTTCGGTGTCGGATTTTCTAGCCTGCGCGTCGGAAGCTCTGGCTTGCTCGCTTGAAACCCTGGCCTTCTCATCCGAAGCCCTGGCTTCCACCCTCGCTCGTTGCTCGCGCTCGCGCGTTTGGATGATTAACCGTTCGGTTTCCTGGCCAAGGGCCGCTTTGTCATTCTCCGCCATCTGTTTTTCGGCGACGGCAACGGCAATCCGGGTTTTCCTTTCCGCCAGGTAAGCCAGATGTTCCATTTCATCAAAATTTTTGGCCTCAGAGGCCAGATCGACAGCTTTGCCGGCCTCCTTTAAGGGGCTTTGGGCATGTATTTCCACGTCAGGATTCGCTTTGGCGACGGCATATGCCGCTTTGGCGTTTGCCAAACGTTCCTTTGCCATTATTTCCTGGTTGGAAGGGCCGCATCCCGCAAAAATCAACAGCAAGGGGATGAGCAAGCCGCCGCAGATTTTAAACGCACTGCGCAATTTGGTAGTCATTTTAAGTTCCTCCTTAAAAGGTAATTCTCCAGAAAATGATCATCTTGATATGCGCTCAAGGTCCCGGCGCAAATCCACGAGGTTTTGACGCATCTGATCAGCATCATTCTTTGATTTTTCGGCGCTGGCCTGGATGCGGGCATAATCCGCGTCGATTGTCGCCTTTTCCGCCAGACGGGCGGCTTTTGCGTATTCTTCGGCTTTAAAAGCCGAATTGGCTTGGACAAGTTTATTTTCGGCATTCCTTAAATCCAAGGGAATGTTTGTGCTTGCATTGATTTCCTTGGCGACGCTGATGGCTTTTTCGCTCTCGGATATTTTACTGTTTGCCATGGAACGACTGACGCTTGAGGCGCAGCCCGCCATCAGCAACATGGAAAGGATTCCTACAAAAAATATTGAAAAAACCCACTTTATATTTGAAGTTTTGTTTGTCATCTGCTTTCTCCTTTTTAACGCAACAACAGATTACGGTTCACAATTGAAATCTTACGGACAAATGCATAAATACTTTTATAAAAAATATGAAGTTTGCCGGTATTGTAAGCCCCGGCCGGCTGTCTGGGGAGGAGTAAAATAAATTCACAAAAAACCGTCTTATTGATCTATCACTTTCTTTACCTGGCCGAGCTTTTCCTGAGTCTTTCCCTCAAGATTTTCGACTTTGCCCTCAACTTCCATGTCGCGATTACCGACCATTTTCCCGGTGACTTCTTTGATTCTACCTTTGACCTGATGCATTTTGCCTTCCGCGTTGTCTCTGTTGCTTGATTTCATGGCATTTCTCCTGTTTGATGGCACCTTGCGACCGTCTCCTGAGCCAATTTTTTTTCTCAAAATCCTTTTTCAGGAGATTCATTGGTACGCTGTCTTTTATTACTTCAACCTTTGTGCCAGGTTTTAAAAATTCAACGACATATTGATTATCATATTGATTTGTATGAATAATTGGTTTTAAAAATTTATTCGGGCAGCCTTTAACGACCCAATAAAAAGGTCACATTTAATCCTGTGGTCATATATGATCTTTTTTTACGTTTTTTTTATTGTCTTTCGGCGCAATCTTTTTGTTGGATAATCGAAATCGCTATCGCAATCGAAAGAAAAGAACAGGTCATTTGGACACGAAAAGCGTTGTAGTTGACGTATTGCAAAGAAAAGATGTCGTGTTCCGGGGATTTGAAAAAACCGATTTCGATTCCGAAAAAACGAAATTCAAACAAGCGGATCGGACGAATCCGAATTCTGAGATGGCATATAGAAAGGTATCGTTAAAGGCGTTGAGAAATGATTTAAACGGGGAGACAGTTGTCGCGGTATCGGTAAGTCATGTTGGTTTCTGAATGTCGAGTTTGCGCATACGGGCGCGCAGGGTGCTTCGCTTGAGCCCAAGGATTTCAGCCGCGCTGTTTTTTCCGCCGACTTTCCACCCGGCTTCTTCGAGGACTTGAATAATATGGTCTCGTTCAACGGCTTCAAGCGTTTTATGGTCGGCGGCTAAGCGCTTAAACGGCTTTTTGAGTTCATCAACCAGGCGCAGTTTAGGCCCCGATGAGTTGATCACCGCGCGTTCAAGGACGTTTTCCAATTCCCGGACATTACCCGGCCAGTGATACGCTCGCAGCGCATTCATGACGGTATCGGGTATAAGTTCAATGGTCTTACCCATCCGCTTTGAAATTTTTTTAACAAAAAAATCCACAAGGATGGGCATGTCTTCCGGGCGATCCCGGAGCGGCGGCATGGTAATCGGAAAAATATTCAGCCGATACCAGAGGTCCTCCCGGAAACCGCCCTTGTTGACTTCTGCTTCCAGGTTCCGATTCGTGGCGGCAATAATCCGCGTATCGACTTTGAGGGTGTGTGTGCCGCCCAGTCGTTCAAACTCGCCGTCCTGGAGCACGCGAAGGAGCTTTGATTGCAGTTCTATCGGTAATTCACCGATTTCGTCCAAAAACAGGGTAGCGCCGTCGGCAACCTCAAATCGACCCAGCCGTTTGGCATTAGCACCGGTGAAAGCGCCTTTCTCATGACCGAACAATTCGCTTTCGATCAGGTTTGAGGAAAACGCGGCGCAATTGACTTTCACCAGCGCCCGGTTTTTGCGTAAGCCCAAGTCGTGAATGGCTCGGGCGACCAGTTCCTTTCCGACTCCCGTCTCGCCAAGAATCAGTACGGTGGTGTCGGTGGCGGCGATTTGTTCGATTTTAAAAAGTACGTATTTGAGCCCGTCGCTTTGACCGATAATGTTGTCATGGTTGTACTCCAGTTTAATCTCTTCCTGCAGATAGGCTCTTTCCGATTCCAGTTGTTCTTTTAACTTTTTAATTTCTAAAAGAGATGCCTCGGCGATTTGTCTTCCTGTTTCCGCTACTTGTTTTGCCTCTGAAAGTTCGGCCGTTCGCGCTGAAACCAGGTTTTCGAGCTCGTCATGGGATTTTTGAAGTCTCTCCTCCATGTTTTTACGGTCGGTGATGTCTACAAGAACGACAACAATACCGATGACTTCCTCACGAATGATCAGCGGATTTGCGCTTAACAGAAAGCAGGAATCAATTCCCGCGTGGGTAAAAACGACCTCCACGCCGTGGAGAAATTTTTTGCGTATTTCAGACAGAAGAATAAAAGGCGACCCGTCGGGATAAAGGAGATGAAATACCGCATCAAATTCCTCAAAAACCGGGATCCTGTCTAAAACACCAATGACCGACTGGCTTGCGCGGATAATACGGCCCCTGTTGTCGCAGATAAAAAAAAGTTCCGTGGTTTGCTGGAGGAGCTCGGTTGTCAGTTTTTCTTCAGCCAGTATCGCTTCATTGCGTTTTTGTTCCGACAGATCAGTGGCAACCACACACATCGAACCGGGGATATCGGCCTGCTCCAGGGCGCTTACAGAGAGCAGGGCGGGAGCGGATTTTCCCTCCCCGGCCTGTAATTCCAGTTCCGCCTTGCAGTTATCCATCACACATCGTGCAAGCATCGCTTCAAAGATGTGTTGGTCTGTTGGTGAAATATATTTCCGGAACAAAGATCCGATAACTTTTTCCAGAGGCGTTTTGATGATGTCCGCAAAACGCTGGTTACAAAAAAGGATCGTACCGTCGGCGGCCAGTGTGACGGCCCCTTCGTTCATGGTCTCCACCATTATCCGGTAAGGGCGGTCGGCGCCCGAAAGCGTGAAAACGCGATCTCCTTCGACGGTCGACACAACCAGTGCATCCACTTCACCGGTTTGGATGGCGCGCAACGTTTCATCGGCTTCCGTTACCCGGGATCTTAGCGCCTCAAGCTCATGTAAAAGGTCCTGTTCTGTTTTTCGTTGTTTCTTCATGGATTCGTAATTGTCAATTTCCGGGTTTCAAATCAATACCGACAAGAATTCTTTGGGTATCCGACATGTCGCCGATGAGTTTCCGCAAAGGGAGCGGGAGTTTCCTGACCAGCGTCGGGGTGGCGATAATCTGCGATCCTTTGGCCAGCTTGGGCTGCTGGTAGAGGTCGATCACCTTCAGTTCGTAGCGTCCTTGAAGGTTGGTTTCACAAAATTTCTTAACATTGTCGATTGCCAACGTTGATTTCGGTGTCATGCCGGCAACATACAAAATAAGAACGTGCTTTTCCGGGTTCAAACCCGTGGCTGATTTTTCAAATTCCTCGGCAACGGTATTCTCTTTTTTCCTTTTCATGATTGGTATCTCATTTGATTTTATCACTATGGGCCAGGGCGAATATCGAGTCCCACCAGCACGCGTTCCGTGTTGGCCAGATCCCCGATGATTTTTTTAAGGGGCTCGGGAAGTTTTCTGACCAGCGTCGGTATGGCAATAATCTGGTCCCCTTTGGCAAGCTGGGGATTTTTTAAAAGGTCTACCACTTCAATGCTGTATTGGCCGGCGAGATGCTCTTCGCAGATTTTTTTCAAGTTCGCAAAAGCGGTAATCGATTTCGGGGTCTGACCGGCTACATATAATCGAAGATTCCAGGTTTCTTCCACCGATTCGGACGTCATATATTACGCTCCTTTCTTTTCTCTGTTCAACATTCCTTTTGGGGCTTTTTCCCAGTCAGCAGCCAAATTCCCTTTGCGAAGGTTTTTCATCTTCGACTGTTCTTCAGCAGCAAATTTTTGTCTTTTCTTTTCTTCTTCAGCCAGAAGGTCAAGTTCTTCGGATTCCGCGTCAAATTCGGCGCGCAGGGCGGCGATTTTTGCTTCAAAAGCTTTACGCTTGCCGTCCTGGTAGCGGCGTAAACGATCCGCCTCATGCCGGCGTTCCATTTCCAATGCCTTCTCCTGCGCTTCCTGGGCGGCCCGGGCACTGCCGGTTAATGCCTCGCCGGAACCGGTATAAATATTGACCAGGTCGAGGCCCTGGTTTGTAATCAAAAATTCCTGAAGCTGGTTGGAGTGATCCATGCCCCTGGATTTTAAAATGTAGAGCCCCCGGTTGCGTTCGCCCTTGAGTTCGATATCTCTTAAGAGAAGCCACGTATCGATGAGAGAAGAGATCTCTTCTCTCGTGCCTTCAAGGCTGTCCCCGGAACGGGTGAGATCCGTAAGGAAAGTCGAAATCTTTTTCATCTTCAGATAGTCGATCAGGCGCGTTAAGACGGATTTGACCTCTGGCGCCGTTCCGGCGTCAATCAGGTTGCTGATGGGATCAATAATGAAAACCCGGGGCGTAAACGCTTCAATCACCTTGTGGAAAGTGACAAGATGCATCTCCAGACCGTGAAAGGTGGGACGGGCGGAATGAAACTTGAGAAGCCCCTTTTTTACCCATTGCTCCAGATCCAGGCCGATGGATTCCATATTGCGTATGATCTGCCGGGGGGATTCCTCAAAGGCAAAATAGAGGCATCGCTCGCCCCGCCGGCAGGCGGCATCGGCAAAGGTCGCAGATAAACTTGTTTTGCCGGTGCCCGCGGTACCGGAAAGGAGAATGGTGCTGCCCTGGAAGAACCCCTTGCCGCCGAGCATGGCATCCAGCCTGTGAACGCCCGTGGAGATGCGTTCCTTGGAAACGGGGTAGTCGAGTCCCAGGGAAGTGATGGGAAGGACCGAGATGCCGTCCTCATCAATCAGGAACGGATATTCGTCCATGCCATGCGCCGAGCCGCGATATTTGACGATACGCATACGGCGGGTGGCAATTTGTCCAGCAATGCGGGAGTCCAGAAGAATCACGCAATCGGCGACATATTCTTCAAGACCGTATCGCGTCAGGGTCTTGTCGCCGCTTTCCCCTGTAACAATGGCCGTCACGCCGCGTCCTTTCAACCAGAGAAAAAGCCGCCGCAACTCCGCCCGAAGGATCGTGGCATTGGGCAGTTCCGAGAAAAGGGCTTCGATGGTGTCCAGGACAACCCGCTTGGCGCCGATGGCATCAATGGCGGCGCTTAAGCGGATGAATAATCCTTCCAGATCGTATTCTCCCGTCTCCTCGATTTCGCTGCGCGTGATGCTTACATGATCGGTTTCGATCAGCCCGCGCGACATCATTTCAGGCAGATCAAAACCAAGGGAGTAAAAGTTTTTTGCGAGATCCTGCTGCGTTTCCTCAAAGGTCATGAAGTCCCCGGGTTCTCCGTATTCAATGGCGCCATGCATCAGAAATTCCATGGCAAAAAGCGTCTTTCCGGAGCCCGCGCCGCCGCAGATCAGGGTCGGTCTGTCTTTCGGAAGCCCGCCGTTGGTAATCTCATCAAGGCCCCGGATGC
>SLGU01000307.1 GCA_007136525.1 Desulfobacteraceae bacterium
ATATAAATGATCAATTTCCCCCGGGTGGCACCGGGTATTGCCCGCAGCAACAATTGCAGGGGGTTGCTGATAGCTCCTGGCGAAGCGTGGACAAGCGCCCTGTGGCTTTGCCGTTTATCACAGGGCGTGTCTGCGCAAGCCATGGAGATATCAGCGTTCTCCTGCAGTTGAAAGGGCAATGCCCGGTGCCACCCGGGGGAAATTGTCCTTTAATAAATGGGCAGGCAGATGCTTCAACCCGGGAGACAGACTGGAAGTCTGTCCCCTGGGGGTTCTGCAAATCCAACCCCGATACCGACCCCGAAAGGCTGAACACCTTTTGAGGGAAATTGTCCTTAAATCATATAAAAAATATATCAATAAAAAATAATTCGCAAGCGTCAACTTCAGGGGGCGACAATTGTCCCTCCGGGGTCTTTTCCCCGCCGGTTCATGGGGAATCGCCGACTCGCATAACCATTTCTTGAAGAATGCGTGAAAAAAGGATATAAACTGTCCCTGCCTGAAAAACGGTTTACAAGGCCGTTGAAGGTGCCACGAGCCATTGTGCCGTATGGAATGCCTGGAGGTTTTAATGGGGAAGCGAAGACCGGATGCCAGTTGGTTGGATATCGTTATCTACCATATGATATCATTATCATTTTTTCTGCTGGGGCGGATTCCCCGCAAAACAGCGTTCAGGCTTACCGACTGTATCGGCCGGCTCTGGTTCGCTTTTGACCGGCGCCACAGGGCAGTTGCAATTGAAAATCTTTCAATGGTTTATGGCGACCGGATGCCGCCTGCTGAAATACGCCGGCTTGCACGGCGGGTATTTTGCAACCTGACCATGATTGCTTATGAAATCGGTTGGAGCATGTCTTTGGATACCGACCGGTTGGTAAAACATTTCCGTTTCTATGGCATGCATCACCTTCATGATGCCCGGAAAAAGGGAAAAGGCGTGCTTGTCCTGACCGGACATATCGGAAACTGGGAGCTGTTGCTTGTGGTGGCAGCGATTATGAATATGCCGTTCAGCGCCGTTTACCGCCCCCTTGATTTCAAGCCCCTGGATATGTTTTTTGAAGATATCCGTAACGCGACAGGTATAAAGCTTCACCCGAAAAAAGGGGCTATTCTTAAAGTGCTGCGCAGCCTCCGCAACAAGGAGGGGATGGGTATTCTCCTGGATCAGAATACAAAGGCGGAATCCGGTGTGATTGTCAATTTTTTAGGCCGCCCGGCCAACACGCACTACGGGCTGGCCCTTCTAGCAAAACGATCAGGCGCACCTGTTATTCCGGCGTTTGTGATCAGGGAAGAAGGCTGTTACAGTGTCAGAATATTACCTGAGGTCCCACTTATCCAAACCGGTGACGATGAGCTGGATATTATGGAAAACACGCGGTTATATAACCGGGCGCTTGAATCCGTAATAATGGCGTATCCCGAACAATGGTTCTGGATCCATAAGCGCTGGAAGCTCAGGCCGGGCAGGAAAGAAACAAAAAAAGAAAAAACGGGCATGATTTGGAAAAACCGTTTGGGAGTGTCGTGAAACATGAAGCTGAAAATTCCTGAATATATTCAGTCCATCAGGCCATATAAACCGGGGAAGCCCATCGAGGAGCTTGAACGGGAATACGGCGTTACGAATTCGATTAAACTGGCATCCAATGAAAATCCCCTGGGGGCTTCCCCGGCGGCGCTGGCTGCCATGAAAAACGCCATGGAAAAACTCAACCGCTATCCGGACGGGCGAGGGTATTACCTGGCTGAAAAGCTTGCGGCCCGGTTTCATATGCCTTCTGAATGCATCGTTCTGGGAAACGGCTCCGACGAGATTATCGGGATGCTGACGCGCGCCGCTCTTGGACCCGGTGATGAGGCCATCATGACGGAACCGTCGTTTCTCATGTACGAGATTATGGTGCTGTCATGCGGCGCCGTGCCGGTGTTTGTACCGTTAAAGTCCCTTTTCGTCGATTTCGGGGCCATTACGCGGCAGATAACAGAAAAAACACGGGTTATTTTTTTGAATAACCCGGTCAACCCGACGGGGACGATCATCACGAAAAAAGGGTTTGATGCATTTCTTGAAACCGTTCCGGAAGATATCGTGGTCGTTCTCGACGAGGCGTATATCGAGTTTGTAAAGGACCCGGACTGCCTGCAGGGCGTTGAATACTGCACGGGCAGCCGGCCTGTTGTGGTTTTGCGGACATTTTCCAAGGCATATGGCCTGGCCGGCATACGCATCGGATACGGGTTGATGCCCGAAGCCCTTGCAGGGCTCCTGCACCGCGTGCGGCAGCCCTTTAATGCCAATTCCCTCGCCCAGGCCGGTGCATGCGCCGCACTCGACGATGAAGACTTCTTAAACCGGACTGTCCGCTTCGTGCAGGCAGAGCTCGAGTTTCTGTACGCGGGTATTGAACGGCTGGGGATGAATTATTTTCCAACGGAGGCCAATTTTTTCATGATCGACGTTACGCAGGATGCAGATGCGGTTTTCGAGGCCATGCTCAGGCAGGGCGTCATCATCCGGTCCATGGTTTCCTATGGATATCCCCGTTATATTCGTGTCACAGCCGGCCTGAGAGAAGAAAACGAGCGGTTTTTGAAAGCGTTCGCAACCGTAATGGGAAAAATATCATGATCCAGGATGCCGGGCCGGTGAATGTTAAACCGTTGCTCATAACCATCGACGGCCCCGCCGGTGCGGGAAAGACCACGGTCAGCCGGATGCTTGCCGACCGGTTGGGTTTTCTGTATGTCGACACGGGCGCGCTTTATCGCGGTGTGGCATTTGAGGCGGCAGCACGCGCCATTGACCCGGCCGACGAGGAAGCGCTGGGGGCGCTTTCAGCAGGCCTTGACCTGAGATTTGAGCACACGGAAAGCGGGGTCCGCCTTTTTTCAGGTGAACGGGACATCACCGGATCCATACGGACGCCCGAAATAACGATGCTTGCTTCCGCCATATCTGCCAGGCCCTTTGTCCGCCAGGCACTGCTTGACGTGCAAAAGCGGTTGGGGGCCAAAAAGGCCGCTGTGTTTGAAGGAAGGGATATGGGGACGGTTGTTTTTCCGGATGCGGACGTCAAATTTTTTTTAATCGCGGATCTGAAAGCGCGCGCCATGCGCCGTTTTTTGGAGTTCAGGGACGCCGGGTCCCCGCGGTTTGAGGATGTCCTTGAAGACATGAAAAAAAGAGACGCAAACGATTCATCCCGTGCCGTCGCGCCGCTCAAGCCGGCAGGGGATGCCGTGATTATCGATTCCACGGACCTCCCGCCGGAGGCGGTGGTCGAAAAGATGATCGCCTTGATCCGGACGATTCCGGAAGCTTCCTGCTAAAGTCCAAAGTCCTTTTTAGGCAGATGTGCAAAATTAATTATTGTTTTTTTTTTTTGGGTTTGTTATGTGAACTGTTTTATACTCCACGTCGATAGAACGTTTTGGAGTTAGTTTATTAGGCCAAAGGGGGTATTTTTTTTAAATGGAAAATTTTACGGGAAACGCTGAAAGCAAAACAGAAAACCTTGAAGAGATGGA
>SLGU01000359.1 GCA_007136525.1 Desulfobacteraceae bacterium
ATCCCTGAGGGCGTCGGCCAGTTCGCAGGTTTTAATTTCACGTCCGCCCAAACCGAGGATGTAGTTGCGCACGAACGGTCGGTCGGTTTTTGCGTACAAGGCGGCCTTGATGTCGGCGAACAGGGCGCCCTGGTTCCCGTAGCTGAGGGCTTTTTCAAATACGATCAACCCTTTTTTGTGGGAAAAGGCATCGGCGATGGCCTTGTCCGGGAACGGCCGGTAAACGCGGAGCCCGGCAACACCCACAGCGATCCCCTCGTTTCTCAGTTTGTCGATGACGTCGCGCAGGTGATAGGACAGCGAACCCATGCAGACGGCCACGTAATCCGCATCGTTTACGCGGTAAGGCTCGATAAAGGGGTACCCGCCCCTGCCGAAAGTGCCATGGAACTCCTTTTCGACATCAATGATGACATCCAGGCTCCGGCGCATGTCCATGTGCAGGTTGTGGCGGATTTCCATGTATCCCGGGGCGGTGTCCCCCCGTACGTCCGGTCGGATATCGGGCAGGGTCACGGTATTGAGGTTCTTCGGGCATGCCGGGTCCAGAAAATAGTCCGGCGTGTACGGGGGCAGGAATTTTCGGACCGTATCCACATCCGGAAGTTCAAATGGCATGTAGGTATGAGAGAGGATGTAGCCGTCGTAGCAGACCATGACCGGGATGCTGACGGTTTCGGCCAGGCGGTATGCCTTGATGACCGTGTCGATAATCTGCTGGTGATCACAGGCATAAAGCTGTATCCACCCCGTATCCCGCTGGGATACGGAATCCTGGTGATCGTTCCAGACCGTCCATGGCGCACCGATGCCGCGGTTGACCACGCACATGACAATGGGAAGTCGCGCACCGGCGGCCCAGTGGAGCTGCTCGTTCATGTAGAGCAGCCCGTTTGCGCTGGTGGCGGTGAATGTTCGCGATCCCGTGCTCGATGCGGCAATACAGACGGCAAGGGCGCTGTGTTCGCTTTCAACGGGGATATACTGGGCGTTCATTTCACCGGAATCCACCAGTTCGGAGAGCTTTTCCGTCACGGGCGTCTGCGGTGTAATGGGATATGCGGCGATAACGGCGGCTTCGGCCAGCTTGACGCCGAATGCGGCCGCAACGTTGCCGGATTCGATGATATACATTGGGTTATTTTTCCTCTTCCATGATCAGCAGGGTTTCTTCCACCATGGTGATTGCGCCTGCCGGGCATTCTTCCGCGCAGATGCCGCAGCCTTTGCAGTATTCGTAGTCGATGACCGGCAGCTTGGTCTTGGTGACAACCCCGTCCGGGCAGAAAATCCAGCACGCGAAACAGGCGTTCTTGTTGGTTTTCGCGGGAATGCATTTTTCAGGGTCGAGGATCGGTCGGAGAACCCGCCATGAGCCGGTCCTCCCGCCGTCACCGGGTCCGGGTTCGGAGTGCGATTTTCGTTGGGCGAATGCTTCTTTCTTTTTCATTTATCTGTCTCCCACACGCGTATTTTCAAACGTGGTCCGTGCGACCGCGGCGTTTTTCTTTCCGTTTCTCCCGGCAAATTCCTTTTCAATCGCCGTGCATAGGACATCGATGGGGATCAGGCCGGCGGCTTTGCCAAAGGCACCGATAATTCCGGTGTTGACGATGCCCGGCGGAAGCCCGCCGCTCAACGCGATATTCGTTACGTCCGCGGTGGCCACCCGCATGCCTTCGAAGCGGTAGACTTCCGGAGGCTTGGGCGAATTGATAACGATCAGCCCCCCGGCTTTGAGCCCGGCCGCGACATCGACTTCCTCCAGGAGCAGGTGGTCGAGCACGATGACCATGTCCGGTGCGGTGATCGGTGAAAGGTCGTAGATTTTTGTTTTGGCGAATTTAAGGGATGTAAAAACCGGCGCCCCCCGTCTTTCGGTGCCGAAGGTCGGCGCCATGACCACCCCGCTGTAGCCGGACCGGAAGGCGGCTTCGGCGACAATCTTGGCCGCGGTGATGGCGCCTTGCCCGCCGCGCCCGTGCCATCTTGTTTCTATGATATCGTCTCGCATGGCATAAAAATTTCTATTCTTAAAAGGTTTAAAAAAAAGTGCCTCAAAAACATCATAATCTAAAACAACCTTGACGTTAAAGTAAATTATTTTTTTGAACCGGGGGGAAATTTTTCCCGACCTTGCCCGGTTATACGGTTTAAAGCAGGCAGGCATGCCGGCCCGAATGAATACGTGCCGGGCGGCCCGTGTTTGTTACCCCTGGCCGTGGCAGGCGGCCAGGTAGGGGTCCAATGCCTTGAGAATGCGGTGCCTGATGAGGTGCAAGGGTTTCGCTGAAAGCCTGCCGTTCATGATGGCATCAAAGGCTTCCGGCAGGTACTGGCTTATCAGGCCGAGGGGAATCGGTCGGTCAAGGTTGCTGATCAGCTTGTCAAAAGCCTTGCGTACGGGCGGGGTGTTCCAGAAATACCGGATGCGGTCGGTAAGGCCGTAAATCATGTAAATTCGAGCGTCTGTGCTGTCCTGCGGGATATGGGACCGCCAGTATTCGCCGGATGCTTCCATTTCACGTTCGATGATCCCGGTAATCTCCGATGGATCGGTTGTTTTCTTCACTTTGAACAGCTCTTTTTCGATGTTTGCGAGGGCAAAAACAGCTTCCCGGAATGCAAACGTCAGCACAGGGCCGGTTTTAAGCAGGGCAAAGTGGTCATCCACCAATTTTGAAAGGGCTTTCCGGCTCTGAAAATCAGTGGAATGGACCTCGTATGTCATAATGCCCGGCAGTGAATCGTGAAATTGCGACAGGGCCCGGGCACGGCTGGCATCGTAGACCACGCATGCATCCGGGCCGAAATCGATCCCCGGTTGAACGACCACGGCCGCAATCCGCTGCCAGGCATCGTCGATGCCCGCGGCTTGGAACTTTTGCCGGCATATATCCATAAAATTAGCAATTTCAGTTGGTTCGGTAACCGGAACAACGCTCGTTCCGTTCAGCGAACCGCCGGGGGTGGGGGCTTCCGCGCCGATAACATAAAGCGGCAGGCCCTGCTTCCGCTGCTGATCGCTTCTTGCCGCTTCAGCGGCCCGGCATAGCCTGACCGTGCGATCGGCCGACAGTTCCGGTGGAACAAAGTTGCTGTCCGCCGGGTCATCTCCAAGGGGCATGCCACAGTCGATGTGGATTTTGCCGTATCCGGCGGATACGCAGTCGGCAACCAGTTTTTCAGCCTTGTCCATGGCGCTTTGGGCATTCTCATGGCGCCATGGGTACGGGCCCAGGTGATCCCCGCCGATGAGGAGCCGATCGTCCGGAAGATCTGCCCGGACGGAAAGGCCCCGGACATATGCGGCAAAGTCCGCCGGCGTCATATTCGCGTACCCACCGTATTGGTTCACCTGGTTGCAGGTGGATTCGACAACCAGGTCGACGCTGTTGTCAGCGGCATGCGCCAAGGCCGTTTCAAGGACCATGCTGCCGGATGAGCAAATGGAATAGATGCCCGCCCGGATTCCCCGGCGGTGCAGCGGGCCGATTTGTGTGATGCGGGTGGTCATGGGTTGTAGGTTGTAAGTTGTA
>SLGU01000147.1 GCA_007136525.1 Desulfobacteraceae bacterium
AAAGGGCGCTTCCCCATTGACCGGCACCGGTTTCGGTGGTTATTTTTTTGATGCCGAAAACCTTGTTGTAGTAAGCCTGGGGAACGGCGGTATTGGGTTTGTGGCTGCCGGGGGGGCTGACAGATTCGTTTTTGAAGTAGATCCTTGCCGGCGTGCCGAGCGCTTTTTCCAGGTTATAGGCGCGCACCATGGGGGCTGGCCGCCAGATACTCAGTACATCGAGAACCGCGTCGGGAATGTCTATCCAACGCTCGCTGCTCACTTCCTGTTCGATCAGGTTCATGGGAAAAACGGGGGCGAGCTGTTCCGGGCTGACCGGGTTCCCATCCGGGCCGAGCGGCGGGTTCATTTTGATATCCGCGAGAATATTATACCATTGCCGGGGTATCTCGTCATGGCTGAGAAGGATCTGTCTTTTTTTCATGGGAGGCTCCTTGTTTTATCGTTCTCGGGGGTTTCGCCGTTTCTTTGAAACGTCCACATATGTTAAAGGGCATAGAAATACCGCGTGATGCATGGGTTTTGCGCGTCTTGGAAAAAAAGGCCGCAGCAAACCCTGGCTTACTGTGAATCCGGCGCCTTGCCGTTTCTGATAAAATGTGTGTACAAGTTGTCCAGGATGCCATTTATGAAAGGGCCGGATTTTTCCGTGCCGAATTTTTTGGCAACCTCGATGGCCTCGTTAATGGCCACTGCCGGCGGAATATCATCTCTGTAGCGCATTTCATAAACGGCAATGCGGATGATATTCCGGTCGACCGCCGACATCCGGGAAAGTTTCCAGTTGCTCGATGTATCCGAGATGCATTGATCGATATCCACGAGGTAACGTGAAACCCCTTTCACCAGTTCCAGAAAATAATCCCGCGAGGCTTCCGGCACCGCTATCATCCGGTCAAGCCGTTCGATTTCCTCATCGTTGCATGGCCCGGATCGCCCATCGTGCATGTCAATGCTGAAAAGGGCCTGGAGGGCGGATTCTCTTGATTTGCGACGGATCGTCATAATCAAAAAAGGCTACCGGTTCACGAGATCGAACAGGTTGGCCATTTCAATGGCGGCAATGGCCGCATCCCAGCCCTTGTTTCCGGCCTTGGTGCCCGCCCGTTCAATGGCCTGCTCGATGGTATCCGTAGTGATGACACCGAAAATTACCGGAACACCCGTTTCCATGCCCGCGGCAGCAACGCCCTTGGATACTTCCGCGCTGACGTAGTCAAAATGCGGAGTGGCCCCGCGTATAACGGCCCCCAGGCATATGACGGCATCGAATACGCCCTTTTGGGCCATTTTTTTTGCTGCCAGCGGAATTTCAAAGGAACCCGGAACCCGCATAACGGTGATATCCTTTTCCACCCCGCCGCTTCGGATGATAGCGTCAATTGCGCCGGAGAGCAGCTTTTCGGAAATAAAATCGTTAAAACGGCTGACGATGATGGCAAAACGCTTTCCGCCGGCATTCAAACCGGCTTCAATGATTTCAGGCATGGGTTTTCCTTTTTGTTGTGGATTCATCCCTGGGACCGACGCTCAAGTAATGCCCCATCTTAAGCTGCTTGCATTCAAGGTAGCACTGGTTGAACTTGTTCGGCGTCGTTTTTATGGGTACCTGTTCGACCACAGTGATGCCGTAGCCTTCAAGGCCGACGATCTTTTTCGGGTTGTTGGTGATCAGCCGCATTTTCTGTATGCCCAGGTCGGCCAGAACCTGTGCGCCGATTCCGTAGTCGCGAAGATCGGGCTTGAAGCCGAGCTTTTCGTTTGCTTCCACGGTGTCGTAGCCCTGGTCCTGAAGCACGTATGCCTTGAGCTTGTTGACCAGGCCGATGCCCCGTCCTTCCTGGCGCACGTATAGCAGCACCCCGTTTCCTTCTTCCTCAAGCATTTTCATGGTTTTGTGGAGCTGCTCCCCGCAATCGCAGCGCAGGGAAGAGAAGATATCCCCAGTCAGGCACTCGGAATGCACGCGGACCAGTGTCGGTTTTTCCGGGTCGATTTCCCCCTTGATCAGCGCGATGTGTTGGTAATCGTCGATGTCATTTTCGTAGACAACGACCTTGAATTCTCCGGCAACGGCTGTGGGGATGGCGGTCTCGACCACCTTGCGGACAAAGGATTCTTTTCGCATGCGGTACTCGATGAGATCCGCGACGGTGGCGATGCCGATGCCATGCGCTTCGCTGAATTTTTCCAGGGAGGGCATGCGGGCCATGGTTCCGTCATCGTTCATTATTTCGCATATTACGGCGGCGGGTTTCAATCCGGCCAGGCGGGCAAGGTCCACCGATCCTTCGGTCTGACCGGTTCTGACAATGACGCCGCCGCGCCGTGCGCGCAGGGGAAAAACATGGCCGGGCCGGACCAGATCGTCGGGCTTGGCATCGTCTGCGATGGCCGTCAGGATCGTGGTCGCCCTGTCTGCGGCGGATATTCCTGTCGTTACGCCTCTTTTGGCCTCGATGGAAACGGTGAAGCCCGTTGTAAAAGGTGAGGTGTTCTGGCTGACCATCATGGGCAGATCCAGAGTGTCAACCTTCTCGGGGGTCAGCGCCAGGCAGATGAGCCCACGGCCGTAACGGGCCATGAAATTGATGGCCTCCGGCGTAACGGCTTCCGCGGCCATGGTCAGATCGCCTTCATTTTCCCGGTCCTCGTCATCGACGAGGATGATCATTTTCCCGGCGCGTATTTCCTCGATCGCCTGGTCAATCGTTAAGTGTCCCATTGTGTGTATCTCTCCGTATATATACAAAATATAATAAAATGTGGTTTCAGTCCGGTCCGTCCGTCTCCTACAGGAAGCCTGTTTTTGCCAGCATTTCCATGTCGATCCCGGATTTCGTGCTACCTATCTTTTCCCCGTCATCGCCGGCAACAAATTTTTCCACGTACTTGCCGATAATATCGGTTTCAATATTCACATGGTCCCCGGGTTTTTTGCACCCGATGGATGTAATTTTCGCTGTATGCGGGATGATTGTGACCTCGAAGCTGCTGCTGCTGCATTCGTTAATGGTCAGGCTGATCCCGTCGACAGCCACCGAGCCTTTTTTGATCATGTAACGGGCAAGCGCCGCTTCAACGGCAAAACCTGCGATCCATACGCCGCCGAGATCCTTGATATATGTTATTTTCCCCGGCCCGTCAATATGTCCTGAAACAATGTGGCCGTCAAGCCTGTCCGAAAGGCGCATGGCCCGCTCCAGGTTGACCCGGGTGCCGGGCTTTGCCTCCCCAAGGGTTGAGCGCGACAAAGTTTCCGGAGACACATCCACGGTGAAGTCGGCGCCGGACAGTTCAACGGCGGTAAGGCATGCGCCGCTGACCGCGATGCTGTCGCCGATTTTCACGGCCGTCAATTGACGGTCGGCCCGGATGGTCATCCGCATTCCCGCACCGGCGGACCTGACCGCAGCAACCGTCCCCATTGTCTCAATGATGCCTGTAAACATAATCCTGCGCTTGGTTCAAAAACGTTTTGAACGGTGTCCCGGAATCAAACCCGGCACCCCGCCTGCAACCTGATAA